>JAGLWV010000329.1 GCA_023133225.1 Candidatus Aminicenantota bacterium
TTGAAAAACATGTTGTGGCTTTAATATCCTCACTTTCTGCTCGGCAAGCTCCTGAGCAAAGATGTTCAGGATAACTTCCACATCATTATCGGAGTTTAAGTGGCGGTGGTGTTGATTGACCAGGATCGTTTTTAGCTCTGTGTAATTGATGATGTTTCCATTGTGGGCCATTATGATGCCGAAGGGAGAATTAACAAGAAAGGGCTGTGCGTCTTCTCCTCTTCCACCCCCGATGGTCGGGTAGCGGGTATGGCCGATACCAAATTTCCCTTTTAAGCGCTGAACATTTTCAGCAGTAAAGATATCTCTAACCAGGCCGTTTCCCTTTTTAGTGTGGAAGTGGCCGTTGTAGGTTATGATTCCTGCTGAGTCCTGGCCGCGATGCTGGATAGACAGTAAGCCCTGATAGATGTCCTTTACGACATCGCTGTTCCCGCAAATTCCAACTATTCCGCACATTGTTATTTAATATCTTATTATAATGATTTTTCGTTGTGTATTGAAGGACAATTTGATTCAAGGAAAAAGGGACAGGAAAAGGGGACAGGAAAAGGGGACAGACCCCTTTTTTAGAAAAAAAAGGGGTCTGTCCCCTTTTCCTTTTATCAAGAAGCAAGAGAGGTGAGGAGTTCTTCTGAGGTGACTGCAGCCGTTCCTATTTTGCCTACAACGATCCCTGCGGCTGCATTGGCAAGGACAGCGGCTTCCTGGATCGATCCTCCTGAGAGAAGAGCCAGAGCTGTAGCAGCAATCACTGTATCCCCTGCTCCTGTAACATCATAGATTTCTTTGGCGACAGTAGGGATATGTAATGCCTTTTCCCCTTTTTCAATAACGGTCATTCCCTGCTCTCCTCTCTTGATGATGAGATAGAGCGCAGAAATGAGAGAAAAGATCTTTTCTCCCGCACTCTCTACTTGGGAATCAGTGGTGCAGTCATGCTGGACGATTCTCTCTGCTTCAAGATGGTTTGGAGTGATGAGTGTTACAGGGGAGAAAAGAAAGAAGTTATTAAATTTGGGATCCACATAAACGGGAATTTTTCTTTCCCGGGCAAAAGAAAGCACTTTATTCACAAGAGATTTGGTAAGAATTCCCTTGTTATAATCGGAGATAAGTATGCCGTCGTATTTCTCTTGCTGGATGAAATGGAAGATCTGGTCCTCCATCTGCGAAGAAATCACACTCCTTTTTTCCAGATCGACTCTGACTACCTGTTGGTGATGGGCAATGATTCGTGTTTTTACTGTAGTGGGGCGGTTTTTGTCCTCGAAAACACCCCGGCTGTCGGGTACGTTATTTTTGATCCACTTTCCCTCCTGGTCATTGCCCACTATACCAACCATAAGTGGAAAAGCCCCAAGGCTTTCCAGGCTGTGGCTCACATTCCCTGCTCCTCCCAGGCATGATGTATCCTCCGTGACTTCAACGACAGGAACAGGCGCCTCGGGTGAGATGCGGGCAACATGACCCCAGATGTATTTGTCAAGCATGAGGTCTCCCAAAACCAGGACCCTTTTATCCTTGAAATGCTGAACGATTTTTTCCATCTTTTTATAATCGATTCCTGTCATTTTTTAGCCTCTCTTAAAAAAATGGGATTAGAGACGATCCAGGGTACATTTTTTGCCAGGGGAGTTCTTTCCCTGAGATAAACCTCCACCCTGTACGTACCGGGTAGGGCGGTCTCATAGGAACTGTTCTCTTCAGTGGATTGAAATACATTTTTTCCATTATGCACAAGATGAATTTCTTTAGAAAAAGAAAAGGGTGCTTTAATGTGGAGCTTAACCGGATAATCGAGCAAAGTGGAGCCCCCCATGGGAATCATTCTTTTTCTTTTTTCTCCCCAGAACCTGAAGCCTCCGGCATGGGCAGCCGCATGGATAGAGTTATAGAATCTTCCTCTTTTTAATGTTTCATAGACTTGATATCTGGCTGTCTCGAAATGCTTCGAGAGCCGAGTTTTAAGCAGAAGATGGA
>JAGLWV010000033.1 GCA_023133225.1 Candidatus Aminicenantota bacterium
CAGGCTCTGGCTCTTATCCGGCCCGGTCCGACCGAAAGCGGTATGAAGGAAACGCTCCTCCGCATCCGGGAAGGGAGGCCCGTTTCTTGTGATGGCTTCCTGGATCGAATTCTTCCCGAGACAGGGGGCCTTCTCCTCTACGAGGAACAGGTTATGCAGATTGCCGAACGGGTGGCAGAAATGCCTCCTGAAGAGGGAGACCTTCTCCGCCGGGCTCTTAAGAGAAGACAGGTTGACGCACAACTTAAAGCCCGGTTTTTCCGGGAGGCAGGGGAGAGGGGATATGCCCCGGGTGAGATAAGGAAGCTGTGGAAGGTTATGGAGAAATTTTCTTCTTACTCTTTCAACAAGGCTCACAGTGCCTCCTATGCCAGTATGGCTTACCAGGCTGTCTACTTAAAAGTCCATTACCCGGTTCCTTACCTAACATCTGTGCTTAATGCCGGAGGCGGTTATTACGGGTTGGGGGAGTATATCGAGGAAGCAAAAAGATGCGGAATCAAGGTCTTCGGGCCGGATGTGAACCGCAGCCACTACCAGTTCAAGGTCGAAGGGAAAAATATTCGGGTGGGATTGACTTCCATCAAGGGGCTGGCTTTGAAGACCGCAGAGAAGGTCATCGAAGAGAGAAAGGACGGGGAGTATCTTTCCGTGGAGGATTTTCTCTGCCGGGTGCCTTTGACAAAGACAGCACTCCTCTCCCTCATCAAAGCAGGCATCTTCGATTCTCTTGAGCCCCGGAGAACACGGCAGATTCTTTGCTATTTCAGAGGCCTGGAGGATATGGAGGAAGTTACAGATCTGGCCCCGGAGCAGAAGGAAAAGATGCTCGTCGAGTCGCTCGGCTTCGATCCAGAAGGGGATTCCCTTTCCCTCTTCGAGGGAAAAAGGCCTCCTCTCCGGATAAGGGATTTGAAAGATTACGTGGGACATGAAGTGGAACTTGTGGTCAGGGTGGTGGATGCCCGCCAGAAAGCGGTCAGCAGCGGACGCAAATATTTCTTTCTTTTTGAGGATGAGACCGGCCTTCTGGAAGGAGTGGGGGAAGCGAAATGCCTCACTTTCGGTTCTCCGCCTGCCTGCTATCTGAGAGGAGAGGTCAGGCGTGATGGCGGAGGAAGGGCGAAGGTGTTTAACTGCTCCTTCCTCAATCCCTGTTAGCCTGAATTATTTACGAGCCAATCTCACCGCAGATGCTACGTTGCGGCCCATTCGCAGTGGGATTACCACAGCTTCATAATTATCACAGTAGATCACTACAGCTTCATGGGCTGTGGCCTCGCCGTTACTGCAATATCGGCCCGTAAATAATCCAGGCTGTCTGCATAGGGTGATAGGGGTCGGGTCTCAACATTTGACATTTCTAGGATAGAGCGACTCATAATTAATGCACTTACTGAAATGTCAAATGTTGAGACCCGACCCCTTTTTTACCGTCATTCCCGCGGAAGCGGGAATCCAGGTTGATAAAAAAAGAGTTGTTTATTTTTATGAATGAATTTTATATATATGAAGAAAGGAGAAAAAAATGAATAGAATCCACGGCAATCAAGGACGAATTTTTTTAGGGATATTGATCATCATTATCGGACTCCTGTTCTTTCTCGCTAATTTAGGCAAGCTGGATATCGGAGATATCTTTTCTACGTATTGGCCCCTTATCCTGATTTTTGTCGGCTTGTGGCATTTAGTGGCCCATGATTTTCACGATACAGGTTTTGGGATAATCCTTATGGTGGTCGGTGCCTTCTTTATGCTGAAGAATTGGAACATATTTGGAGACAGCGTCTGGCATTATTTCTGGCCCCTCTTGATTATAGGCGCTGGCCTCTGGATTATTTTCAAACGGGGATTTAAACACCATGAAGGAAAAATCCCTTCTATAAAAGCAAAAGACCTGGATGCTTTTACAATCTTTTCAGGAATGAAGCGCCGTTTTGACTCAGAGGAATTTCGGGGCGGTAAAGCTACAGTTTTGTTTGGAGGCATAGAGTTGGACTTTACTCAGGCTAAACTGGCGGAGGATAAAGCGACTCTTGAGTTGACCGCTGTTTTTGGCGGCATTGATATTTGGGTTCCGAACGATTGGAAGGTCGTTGTTGACAGCAGTTCGCTTTTCGGAGGGGTTGATGATAAACACAAGATGGTTCCCTCCCCGGAAACAAAAGCTACCCTCTTCGTCAGGGCAACAGCTCTTTTTGGCGGTATTGAAATAAAATAAGAAAAAAAAAGGGGACAGTCCCCTTTTTTATATTTTGATTATTCTGGCACTGAAAAAAGTGAAAGATGGAAAAAAGGGGACTGTCCCCTTTTTTTTATGATGATGTGCTCATTTCATGGATATTGATTATTAGTGTCGGCAGTTTTTATAAATAATTCAGGCTATTTATTTTTTCCTTTCCATCTCTATAGATGCGGAGTTGCCGTCTTCTGATTCCCAGTAGCCGATCAGTTTATCCCCTTTTACGGTCAGCGACGCATACACCGTTATGAATTCTTCTCCGTTATTGGCCTGAAAAGTGAATGTGAGGGTGTTATCTTTGAATTCCACATCCTCTATTTCCGTATCCTGGAGCATTCCCAAGGAGTCAGTGATCGTCCCGCTGTATTTTCCTTCTTCTTTCTTGAGAACCAAGGTTAACATATCCGGTTCTGGTGAATCAGGGACTTCAGTCGACCCTACCCATGTTCCACTGAGGTCCGCTTGCTGAGAGAAAGACATTCCGCAGGAAAGGACTAAAAGAAAAGCAAATAAGGTTAGAGCAGATGCTATTTTCTTCATATTTTACTCCTCCGTTTATATGATATTTTAAGGTAGACTAAACACAGATTATAAAGTAATCATATAGTAATACGCAATTTCGAGAATAAAGGTTTCATTTTTTTGTCAATGGGATTCTATTATTGAGAACTTACGTGTGCGGGGGCTTTACAGAGCGAATGAGATAATTTTATCATTGAGAACAAGGAGAGAAAAAAGAAGGCAGGTATTCTTGTAAAATTGAAAAGATAAGAAGGAGGTAGAGATGGATGTCACACAAGCCATAAACAAGAGGAGAGCCTATCGCTCTCTGGAACCAGTGGAGATAACGGAAGATCTGATCAAAGATTTAGCAGGGAGCACTCAGCTTGCTCCATCATGTTTTAATAATCAGCCCTGGAGATTTGTTTTTGTTTACGACACAAAGGTCTTAAAGGACATGCACACAGTTTTATCTCCTGGTAACGAGTGGGCTCATTCAGCCTCGATGATTTTAGCTGTCTTCAGCAGAAAAGAGGATGACTGCATCATCAAGGACAGAGAGTATCATCAATTCGATTGCGGGATGGCAGTTGGTTTTCTCCTCTTGAGAGCGACAGAACTAGGCCTTGTAGCCCATCCCATTGCCGGTTTCAGCCCGAAAAAGACAAAAGAAGTCCTTGGCATCCCGGAGGAATATCGAGTCATCACCCTGATTATCGTTGGAAAACATTCTGAGAAGATCAGCACTGCTCTTTCAGAAAAGCAGGTTGAAGGGGAGAAAAACAGGCCGGAAAGATTACCTCTTGAGAAATTTGTCCATTTTAATCGATTCGAAAGTTAAAATATATTTTGATAGATCAGGAAATGTCCAGTTTTTTATTCTTCTTCAAAGAGATCGAGCTGGCCGGCCTTTAATTTCTTGACCAATTCTTTGAGAGTGGGATATTGTTTGAGAAGAAGATAAGGGACGTCTATTTTTTCACCTGAAATTATGTTTTTTATTTGGAGGGAGTTGGTTAATGCCTGTCCTCTGTAGTGGTTATTGGTGATGACAAATATTTTTTTGCTCTTTTTGCCCAACTCTTCTATTCTTTTGACCCACTCTTCGAGCTCTCCCTTTGTGTAGAGATAATTGTATCGCTCATCGCGGCCCGCATCTTTTTTGAACCAATTTGTGTAGTTTCGTCCGTGAAGCCTGACGTAGGAAAAATTGGGATTGGTACTGATTGAGCTGGGCTGGATAGAATTTCGAAATATCGGCTGGTCGATGTTGCAGTAACACACCTTTAATTCGGTCAGAAGCTTGAAAAAATCAGGACTGTTCCAGGAGGAGTGTCTCACTTCTAATGCCAGGGGATAATCAGAGAATAGCTTAAAGAGCTTAATCAAATAATCATTATGGACCATCGTGTTCACAAAGGACCAGGGAAATTGAATCAAAATGGAAGCAAGCCGGTCCCTTGCTCTGAGGGGCTCGATGCCGAGCTTAAAATCATCAACATCCTTTTGAGTAAAATCTTTTCTCTTGTGAGTAAAAACCTGGTGGAGCTTGATAGAAAAAAGAAAATCAGGATGGTTTTCAACTTTTTTTGTCCAGGAAAGAGAAATGGCGATTGCGGGTAGTCTGTAGAATGTGCTGTTTATTTCAATAATATTGATATACTGTGCTAAGAAAATAAGTGGATGAAAGTTTCGAGCTTTTTTTTCAGGATAAACGATACCTTCCCAGTCTTTGTAGCTCCAGCCAGCTGTGCCAAAAAAATACTGTGTCATAGGAGAGTTATTCTATATGAATAAGCTCCCAAAAAAAAGATTGCTCAAGAAAAAATTTTCGATTATCATAATGAGGATAAAAAGGTTAAGTGAGTGAGAAAAATCATAGTACTTTTTCTGCTTACCTTATTCCTTTTCATCTGTTGTACTAAAAACCAGGAAAGCCCTTATACCGTAGGCATTTTTCAATTCACAGATGCTCCCACACTTAATGATGTGAGAAAAGGCATTATCCGTGCCTTTGAGGACAATGGATTGAGAGATGGCAATACTATTCGGTTGATTCAAAGAAATGCCAGGGGCCGTATTCCTGAAGTCCACAGGATCGCCCAGGAATTTGTCGAGGAGAAGGTCAATATGATTGTTGCTCTTTCTACTCCCTGTCTTCAGGCTGCTCTGATCGCTACACATGAGATTCCAATCATATTCTCTTCAGTTGCCAATCCCTACCTGGCCGGCGCTGGAAAATCTGCCGATAATCACCGGAGCAATGTTTCTGGAGTTTCTTCAAGAGGTCCGATCAAAGAAAGTTTGGCTTTCATCAGGAAGATTCTGCCGCAGGCGAAAAGGCTCGGAACTCTATGGACGCCGGCAGAACTCAATTCAGAATATTATTTGGAACTAGCCAGAGAAGTAGCCAGAGAACTGGATTTCGAGATAGTGGCTGTTTCTATTGCAAACGGGAGTGAAGTCCTTCATTCCACTCAAGTTTTAATCAATCAAAAAATCGATGCGATGTATCAAATTTCAGATAATACAAACAATGCCGCCTTTGCAGATATAGGCAATGTGGCGGCAGAAAATGCTGTTCCTCTCTTCGGTGGTTTCCTTCTCTCCACTCACCGCGGGGCTTGTGCAGCGCTGGGATGGGATTTCTTTGAGATGGGTTTAAAGGCTGGAGAAATTGCGATCCGGGTTAAAAACGGTGAGAGCCCTGCCGGAATTCCCATTCAATACATGAGTAAGTTAAGAATGAGCCTCAATTTGAACGCAGCAAAAAAACAAAGGATCACATTTCCAGACCAGGTTTTAAAAGAAGCGCATGAGGTGCTCGAAGAAGAGGAAGAAGAGGAAGAAAAGGTTAAATGAAGCTGTCTTTACTTTTTAGCCTGATGAATAATCCAGGTTAGATTATATGTTGGCCGCCACCGATTTGAATGGAGTTCTTTATAGCATTGTGAGTAAGCTGAGTTGCTTGATGACAAGCTTCTTCCAAAGTGTTACCTTTTGCCAGATAAGCCAGGAGGCTTGAAGACAGAAAGCATCCTGTTCCATGCACATTTTTTTTGAGCCTTTCCTTTTTAAAAAGATAAAATTTTATACCATCATACAACACATTGACTATCTGTTTTGGAATGTATCCTCCTTTGATAAAGCAGGGAGTACCGGTGAGCGAATAAATGTATCTGGCCGCTTTTTTCATCTCCTCAAGGCTGTCAATCTTCAATCCGGATATCATGCCCGCCTCTTCCACATTTGGAGTGAGAAGAGAGGATTTTCCTTCGATTTCTGATATATAGTTGCGGATGGAATCTTTTTCTAACAGCCAAGTACCAGAGCTGGATTTAAAGACTGGATCCACAACTCTCGGGATGCCGGGATTTTCTGACAGGATGTGCTTTATTATTTGAATATTCTCTCCACAGCCGACCATCCCGACTTTAATCCCTGATAGAGAAACATCTTCACATAAGGTTTTGTACTGATCCATGACAAGCTCAGGGGGGATACAAAAGACTTTGTTAACATATTTTGTGTTTTGAGATGTTATTGAAGTGAGAATAGACATTCCGTGGAAATCCAGGAGGTGGAAAACTTTCAGATCGAGTGAAGCACCTGCTCCCGAGGTTGGGTCAAATCCTGCTGCTGAGAGAAGAATTTTTTTCATTGATTTTTTTAACCTTGATCCAAAAAAATTTCTATCAGACTTAATTTTAATTGTCAAATCAATGGGCATACTCTTTCTCTTCGGTCTTTGCTCATTAAGGAAGGGTATGCTAATATAAATTAAGCGGTTTTCGATGAAGATAAGGGCACACATCCTCGCTTTTGGTAGAGTCCAGGGGGTTTTTTTCCGCGACCACACTCAAAAATGGGCATCTTCTTTAAATCTTACAGGCTGGGTCAGGAACTTAAGAGATGGACAGGTAGAAGTGCTGGCCGAAGGGGACAAGGAGAAGATTGAAGAGCTGATCAACAGGCTGAAGCAGGGCCCACCTCTGGCACAAGTGGAGAAAGTTGATGTCGATTGGGAAGATTATGAAGGGGAATTTAATGATTTCCAGGTAACCTACTCAGCCTGACTTATTCATAAAAACTGCCGACACTATAATCTCGACTCGTGAATAATCCAGGTAAGATATCTGGTAAGTCTGGAAATAACGAATTATTTATTTTTATTCTGTTCTAAAAATTTTTGCTGGCATTCCTTCGAGCAAAAATAATATTCTTTCCCTTCATAGATTTCCTTGATCGCATCCTCTTGAGGAAGATAAGTATTACACATTTCATCTTTAACCATAATGCCCGAAGGGTGTTTTATTTTTCTTTGGGATTTGCTTGCTTTGCTTAAGGCTGTGAAAAAACGAAGGAGATTGTAGATTATTAAGCCAAGAAAGGCGAAAAGTAATATCCTGAATAGTCCTGCAATCATCTCTCTCAATTTAGATGATTTAGATATTCAAGTCAAATAAAGGCTATTTTCTTCTTGATAAATAGCAGGCTAAAAAGTAATATGAAGATGGAAAATGAGGAAATTAGGGGCGATAAAAAAAAGGAATTGTTAGACATATTTCTATCATAAAGTTTCCATGAAAAAGGTGAAATAATGGACTTTTTATTTACTCAAGAACAAGAAATTCTAATGAAATCCATCAGAAATTTTGCAGAAAAAGAGATTCAACCCTTTATTAAAGAGAGCGATGAGAAAGGCATATGGCCAGAAGAACTGACAGAGAAGTTAGCAGAGATGGGATTGTTAGGCATAGTCATTCCTACGGAATATTCAGGAGCCGGATATTCAAATATTGATTATGTCATTATCCTGGAAGAGATTTCCAAAGTGGACCCTTCGGTTGGTCTGGTTATTGCGGCTCATAACTCTCTGTGTTCGAATCATATCAATCTTTTTGGGAATGAAGAACAAAAGAAGAAATATCTGACAAGGTTGGCTTCAGGTCAAACATTGGGAGCCTGGGGACTAACAGAAGCAGAAGCTGGTTCTGATGCCGCAGCCTTGAAAACCAGAGCTACAAAGGAAGGAGATCATTGGCTGATCAACGGGACAAAGCTTTTCATCACTAATGGTTCTGTGGCTGAAATAGTTGTAGTGATGGCTGTCACGAACTCCGAAAAAAAGAGGAATGGCATTTCTTCCTTTATCTTGGAGAAGGGAATGAAGGGCTTTAGAGCAGGGAAAAAGGAGGATAAGCTGGGTGTCAGGTCAGCCGATACAGCTGAACTTATTTTTGAGGACGTCAAGGTTCCAGCTGAAAACATGATAGGGGAGGAAGGTAAGGGTTACAGGCAAGCCCTGGCTATTTTGGACGGAGGAAGAGTCAGCATAGCCGGTTTTTCTTTAGGAATTGCAGCCGGAGCCCTTGAGTCGAGCCTGAAATATGCAAAAGAAAGGATTCAATTCAAACAACCTATTGCCAACTTTCAGGCCATTCAATGGATGCTTGCCGATGGTTTTACTGAACTGGAAGCAGCTCGCCTCTTGACATACAGAGCAGCCTTTATGAAAGACCAGGGAAAAAAGATACCCAAAGAGTCTGCGATGGCCAAGCTTTTTGCGAGTGAGTTGGCGGTTAAAGCCTCATCTACGGCAGTTCAGATTTTTGGGGGTTACGGATTTACAAAGGATTTTCCTGTGGAAAAGTATTACAGGGATTCAATGTTAGCTACCATCGGGGAAGGAACTTCTGAGATTCAGCGTTGGATTATTGCCCAGAAAGTTCTCTCAGACTATTAACGTGAATGAGTCATATAAATAGAGATGAAAATAATGGATTTAGCCCAAGAAATAATAAAAGGAAACACCAGAGCTATCGGCCAAGCCATTTCTCTGGTGGAGAATAACAAGAAGGCAGCTCAGGAACTGATAAAAAAAATTTTCCCTTATACCGGAGAATCACTTGTTGTGGGGATTACAGGCACTCCGGGCTCTGGCAAGAGTACTCTGGTTAACCAGATGATAAGCTGTCTGCGAAAAAACGGAAAAAAGGTTGGGGTTGTAGCTGTGGATCCTTCCAGTCCATTCAGTGGAGGAGCTATTTTGGGGGATAGAATACGAATGATGCAGCACAGCGTTGATCCGGAAATCTTTATTCGCAGCATGGCAGCCCGAGGTCATTTAGGAGGTGTTGCCAAGGCAACCGGGGAAGCCATTGCTATACTTGAGGCAGCAGGGAAGAATCTTATTCTCGTTGAAACAGTTGGTGTAGGACAGGATGAAGTAGAGGTTGTTAAACTGGCAGATGTTGTCCTTGTCATTTTAATCCCGGGTGCAGGGGACGAGATCCAAACTTTCAAAGCAGGGCTCATGGAGATTGCGGATATATTTGTTCTCAATAAGGCTGATTCCCCGGAAGCTGAGAAAATAGAGAATCAGCTCATGGCCATGCTTGAAATGGGTTACGGAGGAAAAGAAACACCTCCTGTTGTTAAAACTGTGGCTACAGAAGGAGAAGGGGTCGAACAGTTAATCAGTGAAATCAGCAGGCTGGTTGCGAGCAAGAATCAGGAATCCCGGTCAGCCAGGAAGAAAAGGCTGATATCCTGGATGCTTAGAGATATTATCGGTGAAAAAATTTATCAAATCGTTACTCAGAATGTTCAAGATTCAGAGTTTGAAAGATATGTCGAGAAAATATACAAAAAGGAAGTCGATCCCTATACCATAGCAGATAAAATAGTCAGCAGATTGAAAAAACTTGATTTCAGCTAGCCTGGATTATTCACGAGTCGA
>JAGLWV010000330.1 GCA_023133225.1 Candidatus Aminicenantota bacterium
TTTGTATAGTCTGTGTGAAAAAAGCTCCAAAGGACTATCCGATAAAGCCTGTTGCCTTTACAGAAGTGAAGATTACCGACTCTTTCTGGCAGCCGCGGATGGAAACCAATCGCAAAGTTACCATCCCCTTCGCCTTCAAGAAGAGTGAAGAAAGCGGCCGTATCGATAATTTTGCCAAAGCCGGCGGATTGATTCCCGGTAAATTTGAGGGGCGTCGATACAACGATTCCGATGTCTTTAAGATAATGGAGGGAGCGGCCTATTCGCTGAGCCTGCACAGGGATCCTGTGCTTGGAAAATACATGGATGACCTGATCGCTAAAGTCGCGGCAGCCCAGGAAGATGATGGATATCTATTCACAGCTCGCACCATTGATCCAAAGAATCCAGCTCCGGGCTCAGGCAAGGAGCGCTGGTCAAATCTGGGTTCGAGTCATGAGCTCTACAATGTCGGTCACATGTATGAAGCTGCGGTTGCATATTATCTGGCTACGGATAAAAGGAGCTTCCTGGATGTGGCCATAAAAAACGCAGATTTCATCGACAGTGTATTCGGGCCGGATAAAAGGCGAGGATTTCCCGGCCACCAGGAGATAGAGATCGGGCTGGTCAAGCTGTATAGGGTAACAGGTGATGAGAAATACCTGAAACTGGCCAGGTTTTTTCTGGACGAACGGGGGCCAGAAAAGTTTAAGAAAATGTTTCCCGACACGTCTACCTTTTCTATATACAATCAGGACTGGTATCTTCAAGCTCACAAACCGGTCATCGAGCAAAGTGAAGCTATAGGCCATTCTGTCCGTGCCACTTACATGTATTCTGGTATGGCTGATGTGGCAGCACTTACCGGAGACGCCGGTTACATTAATTCCATTAACCGGATCTGGGAAGATGTTGTCTCCAAAAAGATCTATGTGACCGGCGGCATTGGTTCCCGCCATGAAGGGGAAGCTTTCGGAGATGGTTATGAACTTCCCAATGCCACATCCTACAATGAGAGCTGTGCAGCGATCGGTAATGTATTCTGGAACCACCGGCTGTTTCTCCTTCACGGTGATGCCAAATACATCGATGTCCTGGAGAGGACACTCTATAACGGTCTTCTTGCGGGAATATCGCTGAGCGGTGACCTCTTCTTCTATCCCAATCCTTTAGAATCTGACGGAAAATACACATTTAATCAGGGAGATGCCACACGAAAGCCCTGGTTTGACTGCGCCTGTTGTCCCGTGAATTTTTCCCGTTTCCTGCCGTCTTTTCCCGGATATGTCTATGCCTATACAGATGATGTTCTCTATGTGAATCTCTTTGTTGAGAGCAAAGGGAGGGCAATCATTGGCAAAAGTTCCGTGACTGTGACACAAAAGACTCACTATCCCTGGGACGGGAAGGTCAAAATCACCATCGAGCCTGAAAAGGCAGTAGAATTTGCCCTCTATATCCGCATACCAGGCTGGGCAAGGAATGAGCCGATGGCGAGTGACCTGTATTCATTCCTGAAACAAAGCGATGAACAGGTGAGTTTAACAGTGAATTCGGAAATTCTGGGTCTGGATTTGGATAAGGGCTTTGTGCGCATACGACGCCGCTGGGAGAGAGGAGATACGATCGAGCTGATCCTACCCATGCCGGTGCGGCGGATCGTTGCTCACGAAAAAGTTGAAGAAGATCTCGGTAAGGCAGCCCTGCAGCGGGGACCGCTCGTTTACTGCTTTGAAGGCGTGGATAATGGTGGGAAAGTACTCGACCGGAGTCTCCAGGATAATGTGCGCTTTGAGGTTAAATTTCATCCCGAGCTTCTGGGAGGAATCAACATATTGGAGAGTTCAATGACGGGCAGCGCTCGTTTGATGGCAGTTCCCTATTATTCCTGGTCCCACCGAGGGATAGGGGAGATGGCTGTCTGGCTGCCACGCAGCAAGGCAAAGTAATATAAGGATTTTAGGAGAGAACCTTTGTCTTCTTCCTCTGGAAAAGGGGAGTATAGGGGTGTTCTGTCTCGTGCAGCCAGGCGATGATTTCCTCTCTTTTCTCTCTTGCGATTTCCACGTATCTTTTATCCAGGGCTAAATTCTTTAGCTCACCAGGATCCAGGTGCCGGTCATAGAGTTCATCAACCTCGGCATTAGCATGAAGTCCGAATTTCCACTTCCCATCGTAGGACACAACAGATTGGGGACCCCAGTGAATAAATACGCGGTCACGAAAATCAGCGCCGGGCTGGTGAAGAAGATGAGAAAAAGATTTTCCCTGTATGATCTGCGGCCTTTCCACGCCTAAAAGTCCCAGCAGAGTGGGCAGGATATCCACTGAACTTGTCAGGCTGTGAGTGACTGAGCCGGGACTGGTTATGCCCGGAACACGCATGATAAAGGGAACATTACACAGTTCCTGGTAGCAGCAGTTCTCCATTTTGTAGAGATAGCTGTGGGAACCTATCATATCACCATGATCAGAAGTGAAAATGACAATGGTGTTGTCCTCAAGGCCATTCTCCTTTAAAGCATCGAGCACCCGGCCGATCTGGCAGTCAAGGTAGGCACAGTAGCCATAATAACGGCGTATGTAATCAAGGTACTGATTCTTTTTCCATTCTGGAAATTTGTAACAGTATGTGTTGGTGCGCTGGCTTGACGGCTTGCCGTCGAGGGTATCATAGTGGTTGTCAGGCAGGGAACACTGTTCCAGCGAGTATTTCTTGTTCCATGGTTTTGGTGGGGCAACCGGAAGGTGAGGGCCGTAGTAAGAGAGCACCATACAGAAGGGGCGTCCTCTTCTGTGGCGCTGGCGGAGGAATTCCTCTGCCTTTTGGGTAAAAAAAGAAGCCATATGATGCTCCTCCGGGAGCAGCGAATAGCGGTGTTTACTGTTTGAGGCACTGGGAAGGTCATTGTGGTTTCCGGGTATAGGCCTTTCTTCCAGGAGTTTGCCCAATCCCACCTGGCGCAAATAGGCATGGTAATCCTTCCAACCGCCTGCCCAGGTGTCGAAGCCAAGCTGGGGGTGGTCTTCACCAAGTCCACCCTTGTTTTTTTCGATTATAAATTCCTCATCATTAAGTATTCTCTGGTTATACCAGGCACCATTAAAAGGCTTTCGCCAGGGCATATCCCGGTACATGTGTCCTTTAAGATGGGATTTGCCAAAGTAAACGGTGTCCCACCCGGAATCACGCATGAGATACCCGAGTGAAGGATTGTTATCACTCAGAGGGATATTGTTTGTAAAGACACCGTGCCGCTGGGGATAACAGCCGGTAAACATGCTGGCCCGGGAGGGACTGCAGGGAAAGGCACCGATATAAAAGTCGGTAAAACGAATACCTGTTTCAGCCAGTTGGTCCAGGTTGGGAGTGGGGTAGAGAAGATTGCCGTAACAGCCCAGCGTGCTGACCGGCTGCTGGTCGGTCATGATAAAAAGAACATTCGGGGGCCCTTTAAGCGGCTTGCACTGTTTTAAGTTGAGAGTGGATGCATAGACCGCTCCGCCCAATGCGGTTTTCAGAAAATCACGCCTTGATATCGTCATTCCGTTTTTCTTATTTTATAGCCGAAAAATGGGTACAATACAAGAAGAAAAGAGGGAATTTGCTAAACATATATGTGTTCGGGCACAAACATGTTTTATCCTGTAGACCACACTGAGAAGAGAAAAGATGCAGCGGCGATTTTATATATATTCCAAACAGGCGGTTAAAGAGCCTCAAAGATGACTGCTCTTTTGAGGTGAGAGATATTCCTTGGGAAGGTTAGTACAAGAGGGAAAATATCACCCTGAGATTCATCCTAAAAGGGGATTTTAGAAAGACTGCCATCTAAACTATCATTAATGCAAATCCAAAAGGAAAAAGGAAAAACAATGATATCTTTAATCAATTTTCATGGATTTATTGTACTCATAGGCCAGACGGCAGGCATGCCTGCCGATCAGCTCCAGGAAATCGTAAGGATTGTATTATTACCCATTGCGTGGGTTGTGCCTATGCAGCAGGCGATTCTTAACTTCTTCCTGCATTCTTCTTCAGGCTGGCTCGCTTTTTTAAAATTCCTCTTTCTCTTCTTCCCACTTCTCCTTTGGGTTGCCATGATATGGTGCACTCAATTTTCTGTTTATACGTTACCCTTTCGTTCAAAACGGATCAACTTCATCCAAACCATGCTGCTTGGCTGGTGGGACGCAACAAGAGCGGTGTGGCTTTTCTGGGTGGGTCTGTTTCGGCTCGCGGTCGTTTTGATCGGATGGTTATTTTCTCTCGCCAGGCTTATGATGAAATTCTTGGTGGAAATCCTCAAGCAGATCTTGATTGCTCCATTCCAGGCGACCAGCCGGATGTCAAAAGGTTTCTTTAAGCCAGGTGTCCCCTGGGTAGCCTTTATGATCCTTGTGTTCTGGTGCATGCTTGAAGCCTTCCTCTTTTCGTATGTCCTGTATCCGACTATTTCAGAAGTGCTGATGGATCTCGTTGGCACGGAAAAACTCTCTGCAATCACAATGCCTCTGTTGTATATTTTCTTGCTTATTCTCATCATGGGAAGTTTTGCTGCCCTTCAGGCGTTGGCGGATGCTGTCAAATCAAAGAAAGTTAAAATTATCATCCAGATGACCATTATCGAATTGATCGTGATGGGATTCGAGGTGATGTTCCTTTATCGCGAACTGGTTGATGCCATCACACCCTGGATACAAGCGCAAACGGGCGTCCGGATGGGGATCACCTTCACATTGTCATTCGCAAGTATGGGATGGATTGCTATTCGAGGCATGACATGGTTTCTGTTCGGACAACACGGTACTCCACCGCTTTTAGCTTTTATCTCCCGGCAACCTGTAAAACATGCGGAAGAAGTCCGAAGGGAGTACCCACGCGATATCCCTACTGCCTCCACGAAATGGTGGCAGCAACCCCTTCAGGACTTCAAAAACGAGATCGGTTGGCTGCACGAGAAATTCAATGAACTTCTTGAATTCCTCACACTGCCTGTCCTTCAGGTTTTGGCGGTGATCTTGAACTTCTTTATGATTTTACTGACTGGACGGCCGCTCTTCAATCTTCCATTCAAAGGATTAAAGGATGTAATGGATACACGCGAACTCCTTATCGCAAGAAATCTGCTGCCGAAAAAGGGAGGCCAATCTTGAGGAAAAAACGTAAAAAATCTACCATTTTGTTTATTGCAGTCGCTCTTATCTCGATTATTTTCGCCTCCTGCTCCCCACCGGATTCCCAAAGTAGAGCCCGGTTGGTGATGTTTGTGGGTGTGGATGTGAGCGGCTCTTTTCTGGGCACAAATTATTACAACGATGCGATGGCCTTTCTGTCTCACTACATCTATGGCCACCTTAATGGACTGGGTGAACTGAGCAAATTGCGGGCGCTTTTTGTTGGTTCCATCGGCGGTAAAAGCAAAGATGAGCCGAAGGCTTTCCATCCTATACACGATCTCCAAGACAAAGACGTGAAGCAGATTGAAGCCGCCCTTCGAGAGTGGTTTCCACCAAAAGATACAATGACCGATTTTAGCGCCTTCTTTGAAGAAGTTGCACGCCATACCAAAGATAGAAACCTTTCCCTTGCACCGATCTCCCTCCTGATCGTGACCGATGGTGTTCCAGCCACAGAATCTTTAGAGGGTAAAGCCGCCTACGAAAAGATCAACCTGGAACCACTGGAATATCTCTCCCGGCGGGTCACTGTTCGACTCACTTATCTGAGGCCAAAAATCGCCAAACACTGGCGAGAAGATGTCCCTGCGAGGCGGGTCCGGATATGGACATGCGCCGGAGAGGTCATGGAAGGCTGGAAAAAACAGATGGAAGCTAGTGTCGAGCTGGCCCAGCAGGAGAAATTGTGGACGTGGATAAAAGACAATGTCGATTTTCGAGTTCGTTCTAGAAGATTCTAAAGAAGAGACGCTGAGTACCTCATTTTAATTTAAACTCCCGGATAGGGGAAATCGCAGTTCAAAAAGAGAAATTCCTACTTTTCTAATTTTTTTCCGCAGTGTGGACAGACCTGCCATTCCTCTTCGATAGGTTTTTTACACCCGGGACATTCAGCCTGAAGTCGCACTCCGCAATTGGGACAAAATACAAAAGTTGGAGCGACGGTTTCCTGGCAGTTTGAGCAGGTCTGCTGTGTCTCCGTAATTCTTTGTTCAGGAAAAGTGTCTGTGCGAACGATTAGATAAATCAACAATCCTATTAAATTGCCGATAAACACCAGCAGGGCCCATAATATGCCGTTCATGCCCCTTCGTTCTGCATCACGGTAGACCCAGATAATCACAAAAATCCAGAGAATGAGCAGCATAAAGGCGAATAACGAAGATGGCGCATATTTGTAAAAGAAACGAGGTCCGATGCAGATTTCACTTAAATCGGGAAGCTGAAAGTGGGAAATGCCAGTAATAAACCCAAAAGGAGCAAGAAGCAATGGTGTCAAGCGCCATACGAAAAGTAGAATAATTAATATCAAAACGAGAAGCCCTATAGTTTTTATTGTTGAAGTAGCCATGATAAACCTCCTTTTCCATGCCTGGATTTGCTCTCGGGGCATGGTAACCTATATATGTTGCAGAGCATGTTGTCTCCCCTTTAATCGATCACTAAACTCCGGTTTGTCGACCGGTACTTACGAATCAATACCGGTGCAAAGAAAAGCATCCCTGCGTTTTGAATCATCAGGAAAAG
>JAGLWV010000331.1 GCA_023133225.1 Candidatus Aminicenantota bacterium
CTTTTCGAATTAAGTATTGTGTCCCTTTAATTATCATACGGCCTCGCCGCTACAGCAATCTCGACTCGTGAATAATCCAGGGCAATCCATACTATTTCTTATTTTTTGCAAATATTCGCACAGCTTTTTTGGGTGGATCTAAGACATAGATCCGCCGTGATGAGTCTCTGGCTAAATCCAGGCCTCTTGTTCCTTCAGCAAATTGATCTGGTCCGGCAACGACTGAAACCACATTTCCCAATCGATTGTAAACCTTTACTCTGGCAATACCCTTCTCGCTTGTCACAAAGGAACCATCCTCCAAAATGACGAAATGACTCGGATTACAACATCCACAAAATCCTTCTATTTCCATCGAGTATTCACCCCATGAGCTTCTCAAACCACCTTCTTCGGTATAATTTTCAAGCGAATGACGTCCGGGATTTGCCACCCATAGAAATCCGTCCGGGTCAATAGCCACATCGAAAAATGGACTCGGTATCACAAATCCCGGGATATCTTTCGCTTCATTTTTTTCTCCGATTCTTTTCAGCCGATTTCCGGATTTATCGAATTTCCAAACAATATGATTTCCCGCATCGGCAATAAAGACATTTTTCTTTGAAAGAGCGATCGATGTGATAATGGCATCTTCTCCTAGTGATTCCCAGTGAGCTTTCTTCGCACCTTTCCTGTCATAAACCTCAACATGATCATCCCTGCCAAGATACAGGTCTCGATTCTCGTCTACAGAGAGAGTGTGGACAGGCCCGCCGGTTGATATGGTGGATTGAATGCTTCCATCCCTGTTCAAGATAAGTACTGAATTTTCACCGGAAACATAAATGTTGTCATCCGGTCCTACTGAAATTCCATACACATTTTGTAGATCGATCTGGATGTGTTTTACCTCAGAATAGTGAATGAGATCGGCACCACTTTTTTTAAAGTTCTCTACGTTGTATTCAAAAGGGTTCTCTTGATTCCTTTTTGAACTCTCGGATATAGCCTGATATCCAAAGTAAAGAATCCCTGCAACCGAGACGGTAATGATCACCCATGTTACTAACCGATCCTTTTTCTTCTTGAATGAAAACATGTTTTACTCTCCAGATCAGGACTGGGCTCTCACATCAATGCAGACCAACCGGTGTGAATCACGAGCGAGCAGCCTGCCTTTTACAATGGCTAATGGTCCCCACGCATCCACTCCATCCAGAACCTTTGCCTGTGCAAGTTGTATATATCCTTTTGTACTTGCCTTTAATACCGTTATAACGCCATCATCACTTAAGATATAGAATTTACCATCCGCTACGATATATGGACCTAAGCCAAATCGATTTGTCTTCCCGCTGGACCAGACAATCTTGCTGCAATCATCCGGATGGAAACAGACAAACTGATTCCTGAGAGGCCCTGCGTCTTTTGGCAAAATAGAGAAGAGATGCCCCTCATAGAAAATCGGGGTTTGTTGTTCCGACGCCAGCCCTTCTCCGGGTTTTAATGCTTGAAGAGATTCGACCGAAAAAGAATCCCCGTCCAATTTGAGTTTTAACATCATGCTTCCGGCACCATACCCCGCCGTTACAAAGATCCTTCCATCTCCCAAATGGATTGGAGAAGGGGCTACGACATTTTTATTAAACAGATTGGTTTCAAATATTATCTCGCCAGCGGTTTCTCCTTCAGCCGAAATCCCTACGATTCCTCCTATTGCGCAGTAAACATACATCTTCTTCCCATGAATAGAAAACGGCATCACAGACGAATGCGACATTTTCCAATTGTTGGGGTTAGGCGTTTCCCATACAACCTCGCCGGTTTCGCAATCGACCCCGATGATTAAAGATTTCCCTCCAACAGCAACAACAGCCAGCGAATCATTGATGAGAGGACATTGACCGGTATACCACAAAGGGACATCGGCGCCATATTCTTTTTCAAGGTCGATTCCCCATCTAAAATTGCCAGAACCAGCATCGACGCACATAACGTGGCATTTCGGTCCGATTGTCACCACATATTTGTCTGAAACTGCAGGAACTGTTCGCGACATCCCGTGATTTCTTTTAACATAAAGCTTATATCCCCGCCTCCAGATCTCCTTGCTATCGTCAAGAGAAAAGCAACGTAAAACATCCGCTCTCTCCTCTTCGTCATAATCTAAAACATAAACCCGTCCATTGGAAATAACCGGTCCGGCATGACCTTCTCCCAGATCTATGGACCAAAGGATATTCGGTCCGCTATCACCCCAGCTATCTGCGAGTTTAATATTTTCCCTGCTGATATTGTCGAAATTTTCTCCTCTAAATCTTGGCCAATTCTCCTGAATTCCAGAAGAAATCCCGTCAAAACTGGCGAAAAAGGCTCCTATGTTGACCGCCTCGGTTTGGCTGGACAAGATCTCTGGCCTGTTATCCTTGCCAGGGACACTTTCAGCAAAATCCTTGACCGGATTGTACAGAAGCCACCAACTTAGAAAAATCAGTCCGATGAAGGTCGTTCCGATTATTGTGACAAGATTTAATGTTTTTTCGTTCATCTATCTGGCAATTCTGCAAACCATATAATCATACTATTCCTACCGATATAGTAACAATATACTCAATAGGATTTTCTCCGTCAAGTTTTCCTGCCGGAATGAAATCGAATTCGAACTGGCATTAAAATGTCTCACAACAGATCTATCGTCCAATAGCAAATAAGTGATGTTCGGCTCGAACGTATATCATCCCATCTGAAATTGCGGGTGTAGCCATGAGCAATTCCCCCATCTTGTTTGTTGCAATAAGTTTGAATTCTGATCCAGAATTCACAACAAAGATATCTCCATCTTCACCGGAAAGATATAATTTGCCATCAGCCGCTACAGGAGAAGCGCTAAAGCCACCACCTGCATGCGGGACTCCCTTTCGGTAGATTTCTTCCCCAGTCCGCAGATCATAACAGTCAAGCCAGCCATTGTTTCGGAGGGCATAGAGGTATCCTCGATAGATGATGGGCGTGGGCATATAAGGCCCGCGACGGATCTTGCTCCAGGCAATAGATTCACTGCTCGTTTGACCATTTTTAAGGGAAATATTTCCACTCGCACCTGTCTTTATTACGAAAATCGGCGCCTCAGGACGCCGTCCACTGCAGACAACGATCAGGTTTTCAAAAAATATGGGTGTCGGAGCCGTGATTTTTGAACTTCCTCCAAGCCGCCAAAGCTCTTTTCCTGTTTTCGGATCATAGCCGTAGATAAAATTTGATGAATTCGTCACCAGCTCATCTCTTTCCTCACCTAAAACTATTGTCGGTGTTCCCCAGGAAGGAAGTTCATCTCTTTTCGTTTTCCAAAGAGTCTTACCTGTTTTGATATCACAAGCGATTAAAAATGATTCTTTTTGCGTATCACACTGGACAATTGCCATATCTTTGTAAATGATCGGTGAGCTTGCAGGTCCCCACTCAAACGAAGGTTGATCATATGCCCCGCAATCAATTTTTCCAAAATCCTTTTTCCAGACCAAATTCCCGCTCATATCATAGACATACAATCCTTGAGAGCCAAAGAAAACTGCGACGTAACGACCATCCGTCGCCGGAGTGGAATTAGCATATGTGGATTTAATGTGACGTTTGTCTTTTGGTATCCCTTCAACTACGGTACGCTGCCAGAGAAATTCACCCGTTTTTTTGTCAAGACAATAGAGACACCAATGATGAATAGAACGATCTTCGGAGGCATCCCCGTCACCATACAGCCCGTGACGAAATGATGCTGTTTTTTGGCTGGTGATGGCTGTTGTCACGAAAAGTTTCTTTCCCCAGATGCTTGGGCTGGAATGTGCAAGCCCTGGAATGAGTGTCTTCCATTTAATCTTTTTGCCGCTCTCTCCATCCCATGTATCAGGCAGATCTTGCAAATCAACGGCACCCATCGCATGTTCTCCGCGAAACGAAGGCCAGTTGCCGCTGCCTTGAATAATCTTGAAAGTTTTTTGAACCGAAGCATGTGCCTTTCCACTATTCTCCGGTTCATTTTTATTGGTGCAAGTCAGAACAATGAGACACAAAGATAGAAAACAACATTTTATGAAAAGAGGAGCCCGCTCTTTAATTATTAATAGAATTTTACCGGACAAAGCCGTAAAGCCCCTTGCTTTAGCAATGGGGATATAAGGCGCAAATTTTTCTTGCTTTTTGTATCGCAAGCTGCTATACTTTATGTTGGCCGAAGGACATTCGGTATCAGCCTGTGGAGTGGAGACGTTGGTCGCCACCGGGAAGCAGGAACTCCAAACACGAAAGCCCCTCGGGGTATAAGTTGGAGAATCCCCGCGCTTTAGCGATGGGGAGTTGTCAAGCTTCTTATTCATGTCTAAATCCTTTCCACAGCTTACAATTCATTTATCCGAAACAGCTGCTAGATAATGATGTGTTCTAAAATATAAAACACCTTCCGATATGGCCGGTGTTGCCATGCAGATATCATTCATAGAATTTGTACTTAAAAGTTCAAAATCAGGTCCTGTTTTGACAACGAAGACATCTCCGTTTTCACTCGAAAAGTACAGTTTTCTGTCTGCCGCAACACCGGAAGCCGAGAAACTGGCCATATTCCCTAGTTTTTTTACATAAATGGGCTCTCCTGTTTTTGCACGATAGCAATTTAATGAGCCGTTTCCCCGCAAATTGTAGAGATACTCACCGTATACGAGCGGAGTCTGTATATAAGCTCCGCCGCGTCTGATACTCCAGACGATGTACTCATTTGACTTATTTCCAGGCTGCAGAGATATGTCGCCTTTTGAATTCAGTTTTACAGCATAGATGGGTGACATCTTCCCATGTGCGCTGTTGATGAAAATTAAATCATGCGCTACGACGGGTGTGGGAACCGGGATATCACCGCCGCCTGATATTTTCCACAATTCTTTTCCTGTTTTAAAATCATACCCGCCAATGTGTTTAAAACCATTGACAATGATCTGCGTTCTCTGGCTTCCTACATGAATGGTTGGAGTACTCCAGGTAGGTACATCCTCCCGCTGAGTTCGCCATATTTCTTTGCCTGTCTCGATATCAAGAGCAGCAAGGAACGTATCTCTCAGAACATCACACTGCACAATAACAACACTTTCATGGATGACCGGGGAACTGGCGAATCCCCATTGGGCTGAAGGTGCAACGAAAAAACCCGAATCTAGAACGCCAAAATCTTTTTTCCAGATCAATTTGCCGTTCATATCGTAGCAATAAAGTCCTTCGGAACCGAAGAAGGCAACAACATGTTTCCCATCTGTTGCTGGAGTCGAATTAGCATGTGTCGACTTGGGATGCCGTTTTACCTTTGGAATCCCCTTATGTGCCATTTTCTCCCATAATATCTTCCCTGAATTCTTGTCGAGGCAATACACTTTCCACTGGTGTTCCGTCTCATCATCGACCGGCTTTATATTCCCATAAAGCCCTACTTTCAATTCTGGATCCTTTTTCCCACTTATGGCCGTGGTAACGAATATGCGGTTGCCCCAGATGACAGGACAGGAATGACCTAAACCAGGAATCTGCGTCTTCCATTTTATATTTTTGGAACTATCCACATTCCAGGTTATGGAAGTTGAAAATTTTTCAGACACTCCTCTTGCATACTGCCCACGGAAACTCGGCCAGTTCTCACTCTTTTTTTCATTCTGGCTCTGCACCGATAGACTTGAAGCAAGTAAAATGAAGCCAACTAAAAAGTAAACTCTTAATTTTGTTGTCATAAGATCACTCCTTACTTTTTTTCCTCTGTACGAAATGCTAGCTCTTTTTTCCGAGAGCTT
>JAGLWV010000332.1 GCA_023133225.1 Candidatus Aminicenantota bacterium
AGTTTAGAGCTGGACGGTTTTAATCCTCCCTGAGATAGCAGTGGTGATTTTATATTTTCCCCATGAATTGAAAATATAAATAGAGGCTAGGTTTGAGATTGTTCCTCCCGGATGGAACGTGGGAGTGTTGTTTGCCTGAAGTGTTACTCCATCGAGAAAACATTCTTTCTCTTTTTTCCATTGTTTTTGATTTTCATCATATATTTCTATGGTATAACTTCTCGAATCGAATCTGAGCCTGACTTTTATTCCATCAAATATGGCTCTGTAACGGGCATATTTCAGGCGGGAATTTATTTCCCAGACAGCCTTTTTAAGCCTGTATTTTTGGGCAAGATTCAAGAATGATGTAATGGTGACATTCATCATGATCACCAGAATAAAAAGAGCGATCATTGCCTCCATGAGTGAAAAACCCTTCTCCCGCACTTGAGAAGAAAATGTATTTTTGTTTTTCATCTAAAGTTCCTTCCATACCAGAAGTTTGAAGGAAGAAAGATAAAGCACAGGTTTTGCTGTTTTGATAACATTTTGAGTAAGATTTTTTTCAAGTGTAAATCGTTCGTCAAAAGTGATCTCTAGAGTATTTCCGTTTGAGAAATAATCCGAAGCCTGGAGGCTTCCTAAAATATGGACCGTTTTATTCTTCCCTTCGATGGAAAATCCTTTGTCCGGGGCTGTCAGGGATGCCTGGATTATTAGCTTCTCTGGTGAGTTTCTATCGATAGATATTTTCCCCTCTCTCTGTGTGTTTCCCAGGAAATCTTTTCCAGTTGAGTAAGCGGCCAGTTGGGAATCTGAATGTTTGACATAGGGCACTCCATCTATCCATTTCACTCCCTGTTGGATGAGATGGGAGGAAAGCGTGATTTTATCTGATGAGATAATGGTCAAATTGACTCCTCCGAGAAGTGATGGAATTTCTTCTTCTTCCAGGGCAACCTGGCCTATGTAATCCATAGTCCCTCCACCGAGGGAACAAATTTCTCCATTGACTATGATAATACCAAGGGGGATAAGGTCGTGAAAATGGGTTTCCTCAGGGGTTGAAAAAATCGTTTTGCTCCTGGATGGATTGAATCGGAGAACCCAACAGCCCTGTTTGCTGAGAAATGAGACAATCTGGAAATCACCATCAATGGCCAAAACCATTTCCTCTAAATCTCCCTGGACAAAAATCCCGCCCAGGCCCGTATTGTCTTCGATGAGGTAAACTCCATCTGGAACCGGCTCAATTGTCTCTTCCAAACCGAGTACGGCTCGAAGAAGAGGGATTGTGAGGTCTTGCGGACGAAATATTTTTATTTTTAGAGCTCTGCCCATCAGTGAATTTGCCTCTTTGGGAATCAATGCGCCTTCAGAGAAGCTGATTTGAGGAGGAATACGGTTCATTTTTGAAGCATGAAATTTAATTTTATTTTTATTGGCGTATTTTTCTTTTTGACCGGGTTCAAGCTTTTTGTCTATGAGCAGAGGGATGGAGGAAAGAGGAATGTTTCCGGCAAAAATTCCCATGAGACTTTCAAGGGATGATTCCTTTGTCTGTTTGAAATTTTTGATTGTCCCTTCCGAGAGTATCAGTGCTTTGTAGCTAACATGAAAAAAATTCTTCTCTTCTTCAATATCCTCTAGATAAAAATTCGTAACGCTCTTCCAGCTCATATTTTCCCAGCTCTGGAAATTCTGGAGAAGAAGATTCGTGCCGAGCAGCCTTTCCAGTATTTCGGAGCCTTTATTCCGCGTATTTATTAAGAGTTCATCTGTTTCTCCAGGGGAGAGAAGAGAAGGCGAAGCAGACAGAGACAGAAGGTCGAGAAGATTGTCGAAGCCATGCTTTATCCCGTTCTCGGATGCATAGGCCAATAGTGTCGAATTTTTTTTATATACACTTAATTTAAAATAGATCTGGGAAAGAAAAAGCATGCTTAATCCCAGAGTAGTAAAGATTAAGAAGAGAAATACGGAGATTATGGTCATGATTCCTTTCTTCTCTTTCCTCTTCCGGTCACCTTTTGGCTCCCAGAGCAGCGTTTTTGGGATAAATGGAAATTTCATATTCTTTCTCCTCGTTTAATTTGAGAGAGAGGCACAAGCTCACGAGATTCGTGGTTTTACTATAGCTGAAGTCGAATAAGGCCGCATCTTCCAGAAGAGGCTGGGACGGGCTGGAGTTGACTTTTCTTCTGATTATCTGTTTATTCTTGTCAAAGAAAAAAGCAACTTTTTTTATCAGGTAGATGTGTGTTTCATCTTTAGAATAAGAAAAATCCAGAGGTGTTGAAATGACTATGCTTTTATTAGCCGCTGAAAGGATGGATTTGACTTCTCCTTTATGAGTATCAAAAATGCAGATTTCCCTTTTCTTTTTAAAATTGGATATGCTTGGGAGAAGAATTTTTGTCTGACCGGTGACCAGGTCATTAAGGGAGGCGAAATTTTTTTCCATGCTTAGAATGATCAAAGCGCCTTCATCTTCGGTTATATTCTCGAGCAAACCGAGTTGAACAGGTTCGAGAAGACCCGAACCTCCGCTGAGAATGTCGATTTTCATTTTGTCCAGTGCAGAGAAAACCGCAGACTTCGATTCCTCTTGAATCTTGAGCTTCAAAAAGATATTTCGAGTGAATCCAAATAACTCCAGACAGGCAAGGACGATAACAAGGAACAAGGACAAGCTGAGTAAACTTTCAATCAATGAAAATCCTTTTTCCGGTTTTTCTCGCATTTTAATTCTTAAATTCTTTTAGAATCCAAGCTCCCTGGATAATAAGAGAGCCAGCCTTATCTTTTTTTGGGAGCCGCTCTCGGCATAGGATTCGATTTCAATTCTTTTCATGTTTGGAGAGAGATCCTGAATCCACCATTCTTTCCAAAAGGTCCCAAGAATTCCTTCTCCCCCGGCAGATTCTTTCCAGAAGCCTTCTTTTAGCTCATCACTTTCATAAGGGAGAGATTTAAAATATTCGAGAAGGGAGGAGGCAAGATCCGCTGAAATCAAATTGCAGTCGGCTCTCCTTTTGACAAGAAGCGAATGCACGGCCAATTGAGCTGTTCCTGTAGTCAGGATGGTGATAAGAACAAAAGAGATAAGAAGTTCCACAAGAGAGAATCCTTTTTGATTATTTTTTTTAGACATGACTCAATGTTTCATTGCATTTCTCATGCCAGATGGGAAGAGTAAATATTCCAGAGAAAAGAGAGGAAAGCTGCTGTGTGGGTGTCAACGAATGGAGATAAATGGGGAAAAACAGGGTAAATTTTGTCTACATATGTTGACACACAGGAAAAAGCAAAGACCGTCCAGACAGAAGGGAACGCCCCTCTCTTCATTTTTTTCTTAAATAGTACGAAGAGTCTTGACATTTCAGGGAAATGTCTCTATTATACTAAAGGTTTTTCGAGTTACTAATTAGTTTGCAATTTAATGAGGTTCCGTATAAACTTAACATGAATTTTCTTTCCGGGACGGAAAGAAATCGTTCTTTGAAAAAAAAGCGGAGCAGCCTTGATCGATCTAACTTGCCAAATTGTGGTGTTTATAAGAGTTCTTCGGAACTCTTATAATATTAATTGGAGAGTTTGATCCTGGCTCAGAGTGAACG
>JAGLWV010000333.1 GCA_023133225.1 Candidatus Aminicenantota bacterium
GCTTACACCCCACCCTTCCAGATAGGTCGCTGCAGGAAGAACCATATCAGCCAGCATGGCTGTTTCAGTCAGATGGGTATCCATCACAACAAGAAAAGGCACAATTTTTTCATCCTTCAGAAGACGTTCAGTCGACTTGCAGTCAGGCTCCGAATAAGCAGGATTGGAAAAATAGGTGAAATAAGTGTCAATTTTCTTGCCGGTCTCCTGTAATTCCACAATCCCTTTAAAATTTACATTACTGTTTAAGCGAGTTTCCCTGGCATAAGGCCCTCTTAATAAAGAGTTTTCAAGAAAACGGGGAAAGAAAAGGCCACCTTTTTTCTCGAGATTGCCGGTAAGCCAGTTGAGGAGAGCCACACATCTTACATTCTGATTTCCATTCATGTGGTCGCTTATCCCGCCTCCGGTAATGGCAACAGAAGGCTGAGTTGTGGCAAACTCTATCGCCAGTCTCTCGATATCCGCTGCCCTCACACCACTCTCCTTTTCTGCAACTTCCGGAGTGTAAGGGGAAAGATGACGTCTTATCATCGACAGCGTGGAGTTTGTTTTTTGATCCATAAAAACCCTGTCTGCCAGTCCCCTTTCTACGATTACCCCAGCCATGGCGAGAGCGACTATGCCGTCAGTTCCTGCTTTAATAGGATACCAGGCATCACTCTTGGCTGCGGTCTCTGAAAGGCGCACATCAAAGGTGAAAAGTCTCGCTCCTCTCTCAACACGTGCAAGTACAAGCCTCCGGGCCATGGCTATGAATTGGTCGTGATTGGCATAGGGATTGGCTCCGAAGTTTAAGATTATCCGGCTTTCTCCGACATCTTCAATAAGAGAAGGAGAACCTGTCATCGATGTATATGCCCTATCTCTGTTGAGATTCTTCAAGGCGTGCCTGTCGATGATGTGAGCTTTTTCGAGAGAGTCCGTAAACAGATCGAGCAAAGGATCATTCTTGCCTTTATCGAAGACACATTCGCTCGTGCGTCCGTCACGGATCATTTCTTTGATATGTTTGCTCAATGCGGAATAGACCTCATCCCAGGTGATCCTCGACCAGCGTCCCTCACCTCTTGTTCCCTGCCTCTTCATTGGGTACAACACTCTTTCCGGATCATTGACCAGATTTAATCCTGCTATACCCTTGGCGCATATTCCTCCACGGTTGTTGGGATGAGCGGGATTTCCGAGTATCTGAACAAGTCGTTCTCCATCGAGATAAGCGATGATCCCGCAGCCCGCCGGGCATTGCTCACAGGTTGTTGGGATGGCGCGAAGGGGCTTAAGGGACGTCCGGGAAACACCAAGTATCTTCTTATTTGCCGCGGCATTCTGGAATGAACCAAGAGATGTGGCAGTGCCGGCAGTCCATATTAATCCGTTCTTTATGAATCTTCGTCTGGTGATCTTTCTTTTTTTCATACACAAAATCCTTATAACAGCGGAAGAAATTCTCCTGCCACAACCACGACGTATCTCATGAAGAATATTCCAATGACGACCAGGATCGAAGCCACTGTTACTGTGGTCAATGTCCTGAACCTGGGCACGACCAGGAGGAAAAAGGGCACGATCTTTCCCAGGAAATTCTCTATGAGGAGGAACATGAGGCTATATTTCCCCTGCAGGATCAGATGCGCCACTGCTTGAGCGTCAGAATGGGAAATAGAGAGGACTATGAGGTCACAGCCTACGAGAAACAGATCGAAGACTATCACCCAGGCCAGCAATTTGCTGAGGCTGAAGACCAACTCCCGGTTTATCTTTTTTTCTCTGGAGAAGAAACGGCTCTTGATCATGTAGACGATTATCATGAGGGCAATTCCTGAAACCACGGCTGAGACGAGAAAAAGTAGAGGCATAAGGGCGGTGTTCCAGAGTGGTCTTGCTTTGCCGAAAGCAAGGATGAATCCGGTATACCCGTGAACCGATACAGCCAGAGGGATTCCGATAAGCGCAAAGACGCGGGTAAGCCTCAGATTTTCTTTGAACATAAAATAGCCGTATACAATACAATTTATTGGATATAAGAGCAGGAGGAATGATCCCCAGGTGATTGGAGATGACCAGTTGAGATAAACGAAGAGATGCCAGGCGCGAAATGGCATGCCTATATGGATGAGAAGAAAGAAGGGAGCTATAATAAGAAGTAATGTGGCGAGGATAATTCCCACCCTGCCAATGGGTTTAAACTGTTTCATTCCAAAGCCGTAGGCCAATGTGGACAGGATGAATGAGCCGGCGCTTAGACCTGTGAGATAGAAGTAAATGGCGATGTTCAAGCCGAATGCACCCTGATGGACAATATTGTATAAAACCTGGGTATCCATTATTCCTCTTCTCCCTGTTTTGCCTCGACTGTAGCACTATCTAGAGCGATATAAAATGTATGGGGGCTGGTTCCGATCTCAGGTTTGATAACCTGGACCGGATTCTTGGCTATAGCCCTTGCTATTTCGCTTTGAGTCTCGTTCATGTCACCGAAGAGGATGGCTCCGGTGGGGCAGGCCAGAACACATGCGGGCTTAAGACCGGCATCAACTCTGTGATGGCACCAGGAACACTTCTCCACAATCTTCATTGTCGGGTGGACATACCTCACTCCGTAAGGACATGCCGCCATGCAGTACCGGCACCCTATACAACGGTGAGGATCTATATAAACGATTCCGTCCGGACGTTTGATGGAAGCGTTGACCGGACAGACAGTGACACAGATGGGTTTTTCACAGTTATTACAGACGATGGGAAGAAAAAATTCCTGCGAATCAGGATACCGTCCTTTCTCCACCTTTTTTACCCAGCTCCTCCAGACTCCAAGGGGGACATTGTTTTCACTCTTGCAGGCTACGGCGCAGGCGTTGCACCCGATACACTTCCTTAAGTCGATCAGCATGGCGTATCGTTTTTTTTCGTTCCTCATCGCAGATCTTCTCCCTGATTCTTTTCAACTGGGTCCGTTGTTTCCTCTTTTGGTTTCTTCTCCTCCTTTATCTTCATGTTTTCATACCAGTTTTTCATGTTATTCACGATCCGCTTCCGTGAAACATATCCTGCGAAAAGACACGTTCCCACGAGGAAAATGACAACCAGTCCGCCACCGATGGTGTTGGGCCTCTTCCATCTTAAGGAGTTGAGGTGTGTCGGTCCCATTAGAAGATTACCTTTTGAACGGACATCATGGCAGCGGGTGCAGAAATCCTTATAAGTACGTTTGGCTCCATGAGCAGAATCTTCATAATGACAATTGATGCAGACCTCCATGTCAAACCTTTCAGCAAGGTCTCCTTTGCGGTGTCCGGATATCTTACCTAAAGATGTGCCTTCCAGGATTCCTCTAACCATGACTTCAGGATGACATTCACCGCAGGTCTTTCCCACATTTTTCTCGTGTATCGACGATGACGGATCATCATGAGGAAGGACATGGTGTTTGGTATGACAGTGGTAGCAGAGGGGGAATTCTTTATCGCCGGTAGGAACAGTAAAAGTTAAGTGAATATTTTTCTCGTACTCTTCTGCCTCTTCAGGATGACAGCGGGCACAATCCACATCGATAAAACCTTCCCTGAAATGGAGATAGGGATTGGCATGTGTATGACAGTCCACACATGTGATCTTTCCTCTGTAGTGGATATCCTGGGCCCATTCTTCAGGATTTACATGAAGAGAACGTGTTTTTCCGTCCTTTGTGATTTGAGAGATTTCGGACTTCCCGTGACAGAAAAGACAGTCTTGGTCACTATATGTTTGTGTTTGAGGGGATGAATGTAAAACGAGGAAAAATAAAAGTGT
>JAGLWV010000334.1 GCA_023133225.1 Candidatus Aminicenantota bacterium
GACTTATAATAAAATTGAGAACATGTAAGAAAGTCTGAATCTTGGTTATAAGAAAAACAACATAACGAGCTCATATCACTGTAAATAAAATATAGTGTCGGCAGTTTTTATGAATAATTCAGGCTAACTAAGCTTATCCCCTGGTTTGATCTGAGCCCCTAGAGAAAAAGCATAGGCATCCATTTTTTTCCTGTTTTCAGGCTGAAGGCTTTCGATAAGAAAGATACTTTTTTCCCCGCAACAGACCTCGATTCCTTCTTTTTCTATTCTTAATAATTCTCCGGGAGAAGATAGAGTGTTAGTTTTGTTTTCTACTCTTCTGCCTTTAAGGATTTTTATCCTCTTTTCCAGGAGAAAAGCAAAAGCAGAGGGCCAGGGAGTGAAGGCTCTCACCTGTCTTTCTATTAGGAGAGCGTTTTTTGACCAGACGATTCGCCCATCTTCTTTTTTGATTTTTGGGGCGTATGTTGCTTGTGAATGATCTTGTTTGCGGTGCTTTATTTTGTCAATCCGAGCTATCGTCTTGATCAAAAGGTCCGCACCTGTTTGAGCCAAACGAGCTTCCAACTCTGCAGCGTTCTCGCCAGGAAAAACATCGACTTCTTCCTGGGCAAGAATATCTCCCTCGTCCATTTTTTCGACGAGTTCAAAAATGGTGATTCCTGTTTTCTCTTCTCCTCCCAAAAGAGTCCATTGGACGGGAGAGGCCCCTCTGAATTTGGGCAATAGAGAGAAATGAACATTCACAGAGTTATATTTTGGCAGATAGATGATAGGGGAAGGGATGATCTGGCCGTAGGCGACCACCACATTTAGGTCTGGTTGAGTCTCTTTGATTATATCAGGTGCACTCTGTTCCTGTTTGATTCTTAAAGGCTGATAACAGGGGATGTTGAGGTCAAGAGCCATCTTTTTCACCGGAGGCGGGATGAGTTTTTTTCCTCTGCCTGAGGGCTTATCAGGTTGAGAAATGATGAGTTCGACAATATGGTCTGTTTCCAGGATTTTTTTCAAGGATGGGAGAGCCGAAGCAGGGCTTCCAAAAAAGACAATTTTCATTAAATCTTGTTATCTTGTGCCAATTTTTTTAGTTTCTTTTTAATAAGATTTCTTTTAAGAGGAGAGAGCCGGTCGAAAAATAGTTTCCCGTTTATGTGGTCAATTTCATGACAGAAGATTCTGGCCAGAAGGCCTTCTGCTTCAATGATTTTCTCCTTGCCCTCCAGGTCCGTGCCCTTGACCAAAACTCGAAAAGGGCGTGCGACTTTTTCCTGGATGTTGGGTACCGATAAACATCCTTCTTCTAAGGCGATTTCCCCATCCTGGCTGATAAGTTCAGGATTTGCAAGGATAATCAAGCTTTGGCTGTCTTCTCCAATAGAGGTATCAATGGTTATAAGTCTTTTGCTTACGTTGACTTGAGGAGCTGCTAGACCTAAGCCTGGGGCTGTATGCATAGTTTTTACCATGTCTTGAGCAAGTTCCATTATGATTTTATCGATATTTTTTATTTCCTCAGCTTTCTTGGTGAGGGTTGGATTTCCATAAATGACGATTTGAAGTACCGACATTTCCTTCTCTAACATTTTCATCTCCGTTTTTATTCTAAAAGAAATCATATCTTTGTTCAAATATATATTTTCGGGAATGGCCTCACTCTCCTCTCCTGCCGTGAGCAAGGCTGAGCAGGCATGGTTCCTCTTCTCTCTTCTCACTACCAGGTTTTGGGGAATAACCGCAGCGACCATTGAAGATTTAGCCTTCGGAGCTCGGCCTTCGAGGGAAGTTGACGAAGTCAGCCGGCCGAGATGTTTGAGCACGAGACAGGAAAAAGAAGCGAGTCACGTTATGAAATAGAACATACGGCGTATGTCATGAGCTGTGGTGCGGAGTTCCGAGGCCGTCGAGAAGGCCGAGTGAAGAAAGGCGTTAAAAATCTGAAGGGGAGCGAGGCTATTCCCCAAAACCTCCTCTTATTTTTATTTGTATTCGATGAAACGGTTTTTTTCCAGGCTCTGAAGAAAGAGGGCTAGTCTATCGTAAAGAGGTTCGACTTTATCCCCGAATTCGGCTTTTAAACTTTTGGCTATTTCTTTTACTGAAAGGTTTCCATTACAGAGGCCCCAGATGAAACTTCCCACAGAATCAAGTTTTATCCTGAAGTATGGTCTTTTCACGTAGGGAAGGAGGTGTTTTTTTAGAAAAGGGTGCTTGAATTTAGGCTTGAGAAGTTCGACCAATCCCTCTTCTTTTTTTTCCCACTCGATTTTCCTGACCGGGATGAGGTCAAGAAGGTTGATTGTCCTCTCTTCTTTATCTTTATCTTTTGTCACAATCTACATGGTTAGGCTTTTATCTAAGTCCTTATCAGCTTATTCTGTCGGAGCGCCATGTTCTCCGGATGCGATCATTTTTTTGTAAGGGAAGTAAATTAGGATGAAACCGAGAATGAAGAAAATCACAAGGCCAAGCCAAGGATTATTCAAGGATTCAGGCATTTTGAGTTTTGCTCCCTTTAAGGCTGCAGTGAGGATTCCCGTAAGGGCCGTCCCTGCGATCAGTCCAGAGGCAAGGAGGAGTCCGATGTTTTCAACGATTTCTTTTCCTTTTGCAGTAGCTTTTTTCTTAGCAACTGATTTGTCCAGATAATACTTTATTACTCCTCCAAAGAAAATGCATGCTGTTGCGCGGAAGGGAAGATACATGCCCACAGCAATGAGCATGGGGGATGGAGTCCCGATCAGGATGAGCACAACAGCCAGGAGCATTCCAGCAATAACCAGAGGCCAGGCCATTTCTCCTCCAACTATTCCCTGAGACATGGTGGCCATCAGTCCTGCCTGGGGTGCGGGAAGTGTTTCGCTTCCGATTCCTATAGTATTGTGTAAAAGCTGAAGGGTGAAGGTCAATGTTAAGGCTGCAGCCACAACACCGATGAGCCCGCCTATCTGCATGCGCCAGGGTGTAGCGCCAAGAATATGCCCGACCTTCCAGTCCTGTATCATATCTCCAGCCACACCCGCCACACAACAGACTATCGCGGCCACGCCTAATACAGCAGCGATTCCTTCATTTCCTTTTTGTCCCAAAAAAACCATCATCAAGGCTGCTATAAGCAAGGTGGTCAGCGTGAGCCCGGATATCGGATTGGAAGAAGAGCCTATGATACCCACAAGATAGCCTGCCACAGCCGCAAAAAGAAGTCCCATGATTACCATCACCACTGCGGATACGAGAGAAGAACCTATGTTTTTGGTGAACACATTGTATAGAAAGATCATGGGGATAATAAGAGCAATAATGGCGATTATGACAGAAGGGAAAGGCAAGTCCTCATCAATCCTGCTCGTTTCCGTCGTAACTCCAGTCCGCGCCTTTTTAACGTCTGTTATGGACCGGCCGATTCCTGTGGCGAGGCTTTTTCGCATTTTAAAAAGTGTGAAAAAAGCCCCGACGAGCATGGCGCCTACTGCTATAGGCTTGATGAGTGCGTTGTATGCGGATTTAGCCATATCAGTCCAAGTCCAGCCTGGATTAAGCTCAGTAACCTTTGTGACAATGTTTCCTAGATCTTCTCCAAAGATAAAAAGCATGAATGGCATCATAAAGAGCCATCCAAGAACCCCACCGGAAAATGTGAGTGCTGCCAGCTTGGGTCCGATTATGTAGCCGACGCCTGTCATAGCAGCATTCACGGCAGGTGATTCAATGAACATTCTGCCTTGTATTTGAGCCATTTGTTCTGGAGGAGTCTCAGGGAGAGGATAGACTTGAACATTATCCTGGTTGAGATATCTTATTTTTGATAAGCCAGGAATTTTAAAAACGCTGCTGAAATAGGGTTTGATGAGTTGGATTCCATTGCTGTTCGTAAAGAATTCGATGAATCCTCCTAAACCCATTGCCCAAAACATATAAGCTGCGCCTGAGCCTCCCTTCTGGCCTGTCTTGACCATCGCTGCGCAAGCGACACTTTCGGGAAAAGGGAGGTCGGCATCTTCAACCAGGGTGCGTCTGATTAGAGTAATGAAAAAGACTCCAAGGAGTCCCCCTACAAGCATGAGTAGAGAAGATTTAATAAAGTCAAATTTCTCCCAAACTCCGGTCATCAAAAAGGCGGGAATTGTAAATATAGCTCCTGCGGCTAAAGCCTCTCCTACCGCACCGGTCGTTCTTGCCATGTTTTCTTCTAAGATCGTCCCTTTGAATGGACGAAGTATGGCCATCGCCATGACTGCTGCAGGAAAAGTGGCTGCGACTGTCATTCCGACCATAAGGCCGAGATAAGCATTCGCCGCCCCAAGGATAACAGCCATAACGATCCCTAAGAAAATAGCTTTAAATGAAATTTCCTTCATGGATTGTTCTGAAGGGATATAGGGCTTAAAAGCTTTGTTGTCCATGAATACCTCCTAAAATAGTTAGGTGCTTTTTTTGAATATATATTTTTAAAAGAACAAAAAGTCAAGGGAAAATAAAAAAGGTTTTGGGGGATAGCCTTGCTCCCCTTCAGATTTTTAACGCCATTCTTCACTTGGCCTTCTCGGCGGCCTCGAAACTCCGCACCACAGTTCATGACATACGCCGTATGCTCTTTTTCATAACGTGACTCGCTTCTTTTTCCTGTTTCGTGCTCAAACATCTCGGCCGGCTGACTCCGTCAGCTTCCCTCAAAGGCCGAGCTCCGAAGGCTAAATCTTCAATGGTAGTTTCGGCTATCCCCCAAAACCTTCGGCTTGAAAAAATAATAAGAGTTTATGTATGGGAAAAGCTTTTTAGCTGAAGAGATGAGCGAAGAAAATATTCTATTTGCTTGAGAGGGGAATTTATGGTAAATAATCGTATGTAAACAATAAGGTGAATTGGATGAGCTGGCTTAAAGAAAAGTTGTTATGCGACCTAGCAATAGATCTTGGGACTGCCAACACCCTGGTTTTTCTGAAAGGAAAAGGGATTGTTGTTCAGGAACCTTCTATCGTTGTTGTTAATAAACAGAGTGGTAAAGTGGAAGCCGTAGGGAAACGAGCAAAGGAGATGCTGGGGAAAACTCCAACCGACATCATAACGATCAAGCCCATGAGAGATGGTGTCATTGCAGATTTTGAGATTGCCGAGAAGATGATCGACTATTTTATTAAGCAAGCCACAAACAACCGGATATTTTTGATCAGGCCAAGAATCGTTATCGGAATCCCCACAGGAATTACTCAAGTCGAAAGACGAGCGGTTAAAGACGTCGCCCTGAGAGCCAAGGCTTCCGATGTTTATTTGGTCCAACAGCCTGTGGTAGCTTCTGTAGGTGCAGATCTTCCAATTTCCGAGCCAACAGGAAACATGATTGTTGACATAGGAGGAGGCACAACCGATATTGCGGTCATATCCATGAATGGCATCGTCTTTAATCATTCAATAAGGATTGCTGGGAATGAAATGGATGAGGCTATCATTCAGTACCTCAAGAAAAAGTACAACTTACTCATCGGAGAAAAAAGCGCAGAACAGATGAAAATGGATATAGGCTCCGCTTATCCATTGGATGAACCTCTTACAATGGAAGTAAAAGGTAGAGATTTGAGGGAAGGAATCCCGAAAGTTATTGTCGTTGACGACCAGGAAATCAGGGAAGCACTTGAAGATGTTGTTTCTGCGATCATCAATGCCATAAGAGTTACCTTGGAAAAAACTCCTCCCGAGCTTTCAGCAGATATCATTGACCGTGGTATCATCTTAACAGGAGGAGGTTCTCTCCTCAAAAATTTAGACAAGCGCATTCGCGAGGAAACGAAATTGCCGGTTTTTATTACCGATGATCCCCTAACAACGGTTGTTCTAGGTGCTGGGAAACTGCTCGATGATATAGACCTTTTGAAAAAAATTTCTCTACCATAATTCAATTAAAATGTCATGCCCCTTTTTCTAAGAGAAAAAAAGAACCTTCTAATCCTCATAGCTTTAATCTTTTTTCATCTCATACTGATTTCGCTCCAGGTTCCGTTAGGCAACGAGCAGAGCTATTTTGAGAAAGGATTTTTTTCTGTTTTTTCACCCGTTCAGCACGGAATTTTCTCTTTCTTCGGGTCGATTGGAAAACTCTGGAAAAATTATTTCTATTTTCGTAATGTTCAAACCCAGAATCAGAGGATGAGAGAAGAGATGTTTCTTCTCCGGCAGGAGAATACTCTTCTCAGAAACGTTCTTAAAAAATTGAAGAGCGAGAAGGAAGTCGAAGAAAACATCTCGAAGATTTACCAGAATATTTTGCCTGCTCAAGTCATTGGGCTTGATGCCAGCAACCTTTATAAATCCGCAACTATAAATAAAGGTTCGCTGGATGGAATAAAGAAAAACATGGTTGTTCTCGATAAAGATGGCAATCTAGTAGGACGAATTGTTGGACCTGTTACCCTGAAGGAAGCCAGGGTTCAGTTGATCACTGACAGTGAGAGTGGAGTAGGTGTTTTTTCTCAAATAAATAAAGTCATGGGTGTGTTGAATGGCGATGCTAACGGGCTCTGTTCTTTTAATTATGTCCTTGTGACAGAGTTGGGAATATCTGATGGAGAAGAGGTTGTCACTTCAGGTTATGATGGTATCTATCCTCAAGGAATAAAAATCGGCAAGATTATTTCAATGGAAGATACGACTTCACTTCATAAAGCGATAAAAGTAAAGCCTTATTTTGATTTTCGGTATCTGGATCAGTTGGCTGTCATTACGATAGATCTGACAAATATTTTTTAAAATTAACTGGGATGAAAGATTTTATTAGAGTTTCTGTTGGAATCATCATTGCTCTCATTATTTATACACTATTCAATAAAATTTCTGCTTCTCTTCTTCAACTTGTTAATGTTTTCAGTTTGGTTGTTATCTATTTTGCCGTTGAGAAAGATGAAATTTTCGGTGCCTGTTTAGGGGGATTTTGCGGTCTTATCCATGACTCTTTTTCTTTGGGAGTTTTTGGAGTGGCCGGTCTGGCCAAGACAATTACGGGATTTTTAGCCGGGTACATTTCGAAGAAGATTGATGTCCTTCCTGTATTGCGAAACTTTGTTTTTATATTCATAATAATCAGCATTGAATTCATTCTATGGGCATTGTTATATTCCCTTGTTTTTTCCCAAAGTATAACCGGTGGAAGGAAGCTCATTTATTTCCAGCCTTTAAGTACTGCTCTTGTTGGAAGCGTTCTATTCCTTCTGCTGCGGAGAATCAAAAAAGAGTAACCGCTAAAAAAAAATGAAAAGTAATAGGATTTATGAGGATCTTCTCCTTATTCGAAGGAGAGCCAAGTGGGTGTTTATCCTAGTCCAGATATTATTTGTTTTTTTGATTTTTTATTTTTGGAAACTTCAGGTTCTTGACCACAAAGAATACTGGGAAAAATCTGAAGCTAATCGAATGAGAAAAATCACCCTCTCTCATCAACGTGGTTTGATTAGGGATAGAAATGGGACCATTTTGGCCAATAATAAAGCTTCTTTCAAAGTTTCCATCATTAGAGAAAATTGCGAGGATTATGAAAAATCCTGCAGGAAAATCGCACGCCTGTTAAAGGTTGAAGAAGGTATTTTAAAGGAAAGAGTCAAAAAGTATGAATCCTTGCCTCTATTCAAACCAATCGTAGTCAAGGAGAATCTATCTCTTGAAGAAGTTGCAGTTATAGAAGCCAGGAAAATAGAATTTCCCGAATTAATCCTTCAATCTGAACCTAAAAGATCTTATCCCTACGGAAATCTCGCAGCGCATGTCATTGGATATTTACAGGAACTGTCGCCGGAAGATATAAAGACCGGTATTTACTCAAATAGGCGCTTAGGAGATCTTGTAGGAAAGACAGGAGTTGAGAAGCAGTATGAAGATAAATTATTGGGTGCCGATGGACAGTTAATTGAAATTGTTGACAGTTTAGGGAGAAGCAAGGGAGAAGTAACAAGGAGTGAACCCACGAAAGGGCCTGATCTTTACCTCACTTTAGATATAAACCTTCAAAAAATGGCTGAAGAACTTCTGGAAGGAAGAGATGGATCGATAATTGTCATGGATGCTCAGACCGGAGGGATCCTTGCCTTGGCCAGCTTTCCTAATTTTGACCCCAATAAATTCATCAGCCGCTTTACTCCTGATGAATGGCTCGATTTGGTTAATAGCCCTCAGTTCCCGCTGATGAATCGAGCTATTCGAGGTATGTATTCTCCTGGTTCAGTATTCAAGCTTACGGTAGCTTTAGGTGCCCTTGATCTGGGGGTAGTAACCGACGAGACGACTTTTATGTGCAAGGGCACGATTGAATTTTATGGAGAACCCTGGGCATGCTGGATTGAAAATGGCCATGGCCGGGTGAATCTTTATGATGGAATTAGGAATTCATGTAACATCTATATTTATAATTTGGGGAAGGAAATGGGCATCGAGCAACTCTCCCGCTATGCTAAGATGCTTGGATTTGGAACAAAAACCGGCATCGATCTGCCCGGTGAGAAATCTGGATTGGTTCCTGACCCTCAATGGAAGAGAAAAACAAAGAATGAACCCTGGCACCCGGGAGAGACGATTTCCGTTTCTATCGGTCAAAGCTTTTTACTGGTGACTCCTATTCAGATCGCTGCTCATACGGCTCTTATCGCAAACAGAGGGAAAAAGGTTACTCCTCATTTTCTCATGTCTCAACCCGACTTAAAGAAAAAGGATGAAGCTCAGCTTGGTTTTTCCGGAGAAGATTCCCTGATGATCGATCCATCCACTTTTGAAAAAGTCATTCAAGGCATGTGGGAGGTCGTTAACAATAAAGGAACAGGATGGGCTGCCCGGATTTATGGTTACGATGTGTGTGGCAAGACAGGCTCGACTCAAACTCTGAGTTCAGATAAAGAAGAAGGCAAGCAGAAAGAAGAAAAAGAAGAAGAAGAAAAAGAAAAAGTTAAAACCCACTCCTGGTTTACAGGATTTGCTCCAAGGGATAATCCGCAAGTCGTTGTTACGGTTCTTGTCGAATATGGAGGTATGGGGGGTGCGACTGCGGCTCCTCTTGCCAGGAAAATACTTGATTTATACAGAAAGACATATGATCGATAGAAATCTCACCCAAAATATTGA
>JAGLWV010000335.1 GCA_023133225.1 Candidatus Aminicenantota bacterium
TTTCTGCAGTATCTGCATCTTATTGCCCCATCATTTCTATAGAATTTTGGAGGAACATCCTCATTGATGACTCTTGTGACACAGTTAGTATCCTTACACAAAAAATAAACAAATTTTTCTACGATTTTTCCATCTTTAATATAATTGATCGTAGCCTCTGGAGATATTATGGTTATCTTCTTTAATTCTTTCTCACTCAGCCCGGATAAATCTGTTTTTAAAAAAGATTTACCAGCTTTAGGGAGATGTGCAGGAATAGAGATACTGCCTCTATTCGTTAAGTCCAATTCAGCAACTATCTTTTGCTCAGTTCCAGGCAGCAAATGATCAACAACAGTTCCATTCGTTATATTATCAATAAATCCTCTTTCTTCTTTATCCCTCTCTTTTATTATTCTTTTTAGTCTGTTGTTGCCATGTTCAAGAAGAAGATTTAACTTCCCGCTGAACTGAACGTTTTCCTTATCCTTTAATCCCAAACTAAGAGGTTGGCTCAACTACTATGGCAGGTATACTCGATCTGCATTATCGAAACTCATGTATGACCTAAATACACGAATATTAAAGTGGGCGTTGAATCGGCATAAACGATTTAGAGGTAGAAAAAGACGAGCGTTTAAATGGCTCAGAAAAGTCTGTAAATCAAATCCTAATCTATTTGCACATTGGAAGTTAGGATATTTAGTATGAGACTTGAATAGCAAGAGCGGAGTGAGTCGAGAGATTCACGCTCCGTTCTGTGAGAGGTTTCGGGTGAAATTCCCTCTACCTACTCGGCGTTCAGGGATCAGTAAACATATACCCTGCACTGCGAATACTTTTAATAAATATCGGTTGAGCCGGATTGGGCTCAAAATATTTACGCAAGCGCACAATAAAATTGTCAACCGTCCGCGTTTCAACCTCCGATGTGATGTTCCATACTTTATCCAGCAGTTCTTTTCGCGAAACAATTTTCCCTTTATTCTCTATCAAATATTTCAACGTCATGGCTTCATGTGCGGTCAGTTGAAATTCCTGCCCTTTCGCTCGCGCTTTGAGATTTGCAAAATTAATTTCGTTGTTGCCAAAACAATAAACCGGCTGGCTGATTGTTACTTCTTTATACCACATTTTTCGTTTCAACATTCCCTTAACACGTAAGAGCAATTCCTGTAGATGAAATGGTTTGGTCATATAATCATCAGCACCTAATGCTAATCCGTGAACTTTATCATCAACATGCGTTCTTGCCGTTAACATCAGGATGGGAATTTCAGGTGATTTTTCCCTTACCTGTCTCGCTACTTCAAAACCATCATAATATGGCAGCATGATATCCAGAATGATAAGATCAAATTCCTTTGTGTTGAAAAAATCAAGCGCCTGTTTGCCATCTTGTGCCCAAACGACTTGATAACCTTCTTCATTCAAATTATATTCCAGACCAACTGCCAGTGTTTCTTCGTCTTCAACTAATAAAATTTTACTCCCGACAAATTTATTTTTTTTCATTTTTCAACCCGTTTAAGTCCATTTTTTAAAGAAATTTTTAACAAAGAATTTATGTACCGTTGTTTGGATGTTTGATATATTGGCAGCTCAATTTTAAATGTTGATCCGCTATCTTTCCCTGCGCTAATTACAGATATTTTTCCACCGTGATATTTAATGATCTCCTTCACCCAATAAAGCCCCAATCCGGTTCCTTTTACATTTGGGCTGTTTTGATCGTAAATCCGATGAAATTTTTTGAATACGTCTTTTTGATTTTTGGCAGAAATACCGATTCCCTGGTCAGTAAATTCCATGATGAATTTTTTTAAGTTGCAAGATAAACGAATCGTCAATTGTACATTATCTGCACTATATTTGGTCGCATTATCAATTAAATTGTCAAATGCAATTTTTAGTGCATCCCGATCAGTCACACATTGGCATGGTGCGCTTCCAATAATTTGAATTGCTTTTTGCGGCAGCTTAAATTGTTGCCTGGCATTGTCGATGAGTGTGTAAACGATTGATTCTGACTCACAAACTTCAAAATTGAAGTAGATTTTTTTCTGTTCCAGTCCGGATATCTTCAATATTGAATTGATAAGATATTTGAGACGATTGGCGTCTTGCATCATTAATGAAATAAATTCTTTCTGTTTGGAACGAGGCACGTCGCGCATGTTCATGGTTTCCAGGTACAATTGGATTGAAGCTAACGGCGATTTTAATTCATGAGTTATGTTACCGATAAAATTGTCATAAAGTTTTGCTAATTTTATTTGCTTGTTTAAATAAATGAAGATTAAATACATGCCCAAAAGAATCGCTACCAGCAAAAAAAGTCCTATTAGCAAAGTGATCAGATTAGCACTTTTAGAAACAAGTTGCGGAGAGATTTTATCGCCAACTTTATCAAAAATAATATAATTGGAAATATACCAATAAATCCAGATACCAACCAGTGACAGCCACGCTAATTGAGCCAGAACAAATATAACCACCGGATGCCGAAGAAAATGCCATTTTTTCATTGCTGCCTATTATGAAAGTTTTACATTAGTTTTACAGTACTTTATTTTAGAATCATTTATACTTAAAATAATTAATTTTTATTTAAAATGAAAGTAAAATATATTTTTTTTAGTGGAAATGAATATGAATATACCAAAACTTAAGATCGGAAACATTACCTCAAATATTCCCATTGTACAGGGAGGCATGGGAGTACGTGTATCCCTTTCATCGCTTGCGGCTGCTGTGGCTAATGAAGGCGGAATTGGTACCATATCCAGCATTGGACTTGGAGATATAACTGCACATAAAAACGAGTATGAAAAAATATCGCGGGAAGCTCTGATTCGAGAAATAAGAAAAGCGAAAAACATGACAAAAGGCAATATCGCAATCAATGTCATGGAAGTGCTCAGCAATAGTGAGGACCTCATCAGAACGGCTGTGAAAGAAGGGATTAAGATGATAGTTATTGGCGCCGGTCTTCCTCTTAAACTACCAGCGATTGTCGAGGATAATTCTGTAAACCTTGTTCCCATCGTCAGTTCTGGCAGAGCTGCGGGAATAATACTCCGCGTCTGGGATAGACGCTATGGAAGAACGGCTGATGGGTTTATCCTTGAAGGACCACTTGCAGGCGGGCACCTGGGTTTTTCTAATGAGCAATTGGATCAGATCGATGATTATTCTCTGGAAAAGCTGCTGCCTGACGTTTTGAGTGCTATTAAGAGTTATGAAGAAAAATACGATAAAAAGATTCCCGTAATTGTCGGTGGCGGAATTTTTGACGGAAAAGACATCGCCCGCATGCTGAGCCTGGGCGCTTCAGGAGTGCAAATGGGCACCAGATTTGTCTGCACGGTGGAGTGTGATGTTTCCCATGAATTCAAACAGGCGTATCTTGAAGCATCTGAGGATGATATTGTCATTATAAAAAGCCCTGTCGGAATGCCAGGCAGAGCTATTAAAAATAAATTTTTAAAAAATATGGAAAATAATGGAAAACTAAAAATTAAATGTCCTTACAGATGTCTTACCGCCTGTAAAGTTGACAAAGCGAAGTACTGTATCGCAAAAGCGCTGTTAAATTCGTGCGAAGGTGATGTCGATAATGGATTGATCTTTTGCGGACAAAATGCTCACAGGATCAATAAAAAAGTATCAGTAAAAGAACTCTTTTCTGAACTTTGTGCTGAGCTTAAAGCTGCTTAATATATTTTGTTACTTGCCACAAAGACACGGAGAGCACAGAGATTTTATAGGAGCAAAACAATGAGAGTATTATTAATTTATCCAGAAACGCCATCTACATTTTGGAGTTTTAGAAATGCACTAAAATTTATTTCCAAAAAATCATCCGAACCGCCATTAGGTTTGCTTACAGTAGCAGCAATGCTGCCTAAAAGTTGGGGAAAAAAATTAATCGACCTGAATGTTTCCCGCTTTAATGATGAACAACTTGCCTGGGCAGACTACGTATTTATTAGCGGAATGAATGTTCATAAACAATCATTTCAAGAAATTGTTAAACGCTGTAATAAGCTTGGAGTTAAAGTCGTTGCCGGCGGTCCCATGTGTACCACAGAATATAAAGAATTTGATGGCGTTGATTTTTTCGTTTTAAATGAGGCAGAAATTACACTGCCAATATTTTTGAAAGACCTGGAAAACGGTAATCCAAAACACGTTTATAAATCGGATGCATTCCCTGATATTTCTTCAACTCCGATTCCACTTTGGGGTTTGTTAGAAAAGAAAAAATATGCATCAATAGGCATTCAATATTCTCGAGGCTGTCCGTTCAACTGTGAATTCTGCAGCATAACCATGCTGAATGGTCACAAACCACGCACAAAAAGCAAGGGGCAATTTATCGGAGAATTAGAATCGTTGTATCAGGATGGATGGCGTGGCAGCGTGTTTATTGTTGACGATAATTTCATTGGTAATAAGAGAAAGCTTAAAAATGATCTATTGCCAGCATTAATTGAGTGGTCAAAAAAGCGAAAGCATCCATTTAATTTTATGACAGAGACGTCCATTAATCTTGTGGATGATGATGTTTTAGTACAACTAATGGTAGAAGCAGGTTTTCATTCTGCTTTTATTGGCATTGAAACGCCGAATGAAGAGAGCCTTTCAGAATGTGGAAAATCTCAAAATCAACATCGAGATATGGTGGCATCGGTCAAAAAATTACAGCGCTGTGGTTTAAATGTAGCAGGGGGATTTATTGTCGGTTTTGATAATGATCCGCCAAATATTTTTGAGCAGCAGATTGATTTTATCCAAAAAAGTGGTATTGTTACGGCAATGGTTGGATTGTTAAACGCGCCTCCAGGAACACGGTTATTCAAAAGAATGAAATCAGAAAATCGTTTGTTAAGTGTGATGAGTGGCGATAATATGGATGGCTCAATGAACTTCATTCCCAAAATGAATTATCAGAAATTGAAAGAAGGTTATAAAAAAATAGTTACTACTATTTATTCACAGAAACAATACTATAAACGAGTTAAAACATTTCTTCGCGAATACAAATTACAAAAGGTACAAAATAAAAAACTTACATTTCAAGAAATTCAAGCATTTTTTAAGTCGTTGCGGATTTTAGGATGTTTAGAAAAGGGGAAAAGATATTATTGGAAATTGCTTTTTTACAGTTTGTTTAACTGTCCGAAAAAGTTTGCATTAGCTGTTACGATGGCGATTTATGGGTTTCATTTTAGGCGGATTGCGGAGACGATTTAATGATTAATGTACTTATTTGAATAGGGTTGTTTGCGGAGTCGCGAAGCGATTCCGTCAACGGCCCGTTGAACGAAGCCGCAAGTCGGAAGTTGGACCTATGGGTATTGTTGATCAAACAAGATCAGATGAGGTGTGTTTCCGGTGAGTAAGGAAGCCTGCTTTTGGACGAAGTCGTTCGGTAAGGCACCGAAGGTGAGGCGTTGAGAAGATGCTGAGGATAACGGGAACCTTGGTTTCGTGATTGACTTCGTCGACAAAACGGACTACACCTACTGTGCCGGAATTGGCAAAGGAAATATGTACGAAGGCGTCCTCTCATGGTGCTCTGGGTTGAACTGGAGGCCAAAGTCTTAGGGCAGGCAACGTCTCTTTCATGATGAGGTACCCCGTGTGGCAATTTGGGCACAGGGTTACGTCCCTGCCAGTCAACCGATGGACCAGTTCCTGCCAGGTTTCCCTGTTCTCTGGGTCATTGGTGTCGCTGAGGTTGCTCGCTTCGACACACAGAAATTTCCTGCACCTAGGAATGAGCTCGTGGGTGACACTGTTGGCAAAAAGTCCGTAGTGTCGGATTCTCATCAGGCTTTTGGGGACAACGTGGAGGAGAAAACGCCTTATGAACTCTCCGGCATCCAGTTCCATGATTTTATTCTTGTCACCGTGGGCGCGATCCTTCCAGCGGAAAGTTACCTGACCATCTTTCATAGAGACCAGCCGTTCGTTGGAAATAGCGATGCGCTGAGTGTAGCGGCCGAGGTACTTGAGGACCTGCTCCGGTCCGGCGAAGGGCGGTTTGCTGTAAACCACCCAATTCTTGCGAGCCGCCATGCGGAGTCGCTCCTTGGGATCGTCGTCGTGGCTTGCTATCCTGCCACAGTCCAAAGCCTTCTCGAGCTTCTGTAAGAGCTTGCCCCTAAACACCTTCGCCAAGATGCGGACAGAAAAGAGGAAGCCGGGCTTAGCAGAGACCCATCGCGAGCCGTCAAGATGAAGACCTCCTCCGGTGACAATGCAGTAAAGATGAAAGTGATAGAGAAGCGTCTGTGTCCAGGTGTGAAGTACCAACGAGAAGCCGATTTTGGCCCCGAGGTTTTTGGGCCGGAGCGCGACCTCGTGAAGAGTTTCCGATACAGCAGCAAAGGCTAGGTTGTAAGCTTGCCTGCGATTGTTAAGAAAGAGCGGGTGAAGCACATCGGGCACAGTGAAGACGACATGATGATATTCGATGGGCAACAGACGCTCCTGCTGGGCCTCAAGCCAGCGCACTTGTTCGAGGCGCTGGCATTTGGGACAGTGACGGTTGCGGCATGAGTTGTAGGAAATTTCCTGGTATTCGCATTGATCACACTCATAGATGTGACCGCCCAGGGCTGCGGTTCGGCATTCGGTAACGTCTCGGACAACCCGCGCTTGTTGGCCAGTAAGCTCCGTTAGACGATCGGCGTACTCACGGAAGATGTCAGCGAGTTCAAGCTCTGGGCGGGCTGTGCGGTGCTGATGGTCCGCCGAGCTATGCACGCGCTAGCTCTTACTTGGAGACAAGCTCCCCAGGTTTGGAAGGATATCAAGCGGACTCGGTGTGTTGTCGAGATAGTCGTTCGCAACGTTGGTGTAGACCTGTGTTGACTGGAGACTCTTGTGGCCGAGCAGGACCTGGATCTTCCGGATATTCACCCCGCTTTCAAGAAGGTGGGTGGCGAAGGAATGTCGAAGGCAATGGACGGAGACCTTTTTGGTGATACCTGCCTTATCCCTCGCTTGGTAGAAGATCCGCAAAACAGAGCTACGGGTCAGATGCCGCTCGGGGATCTGGCCTGGAAAAAGCCAGCAACTGGGCCGTACGGTCTTCCAGTACTGGCGAAGCACTCCGAGAAGCTTGGCAGAAAGCATGACGTAACGGTCCTTCCGGCCCTTGCCCTGCTTGATGCGAAGCGTCATTCGTTGACTATCGATGTCAGCGACACGCAGATTGACGACCTCCGAAACCCGAAGTCCCCCGGCGTAAGTGGCCATCAGGATAGCTCGGTGCTTGATATTCGCCGGCGTTTCCAATAGGGCCTTTACCTCTTGTTGGCTCAATACGACAGGAAGTTTGCGGCCAGTCTTCTGGTAAGGAATACGCTCGATTTCCAAGCCTTTCTGGAGAGTAATGCTATAAAAGAACCGAAGAGCAGCAACGGACTGATTGAAAACTTCCCAGGATACCTTACGTTCCCGCGCCAGATGCAGTTGATACCTGTTGATATCGGCTGTGGTTAACTCGTCTGGCGGCCGCATGAAGTAACGAACAAACTCTTTCATGCGACCGAGGTAGCAACGTTGCGTACTGGGGCTGAAACCTCGAATTTGAAGATCTCGCTCCATCATGTCTCGAAATATACCCATGAGGTCCTCCTTTTAAGGCAATATGCCTAAGATAGACCCCGACACCGGGGCCAAGGAGGACTATAACTGACAAATCCTTCTTGTGGAATGTTTGTGAAATGGTAGGCAATCTCGATGTTTTGATGAGATAGGCCTAATGGCTACTTCACCGCGTAGCGGTTTCGTTCAATTCGGTTTATGCAAAGCTTTGCATAAACCGTAGTAACGAATCATCACCTGTCCTTTATCAGGAATATGAGATGTGACTCCGGTGATCCGTACAAACCCGTTCTTAGGATTCCCACAATCCAAATACTTCTCCACCACTTCCTGCACGATAGGCCGTAAATACCCATACTCTTTCTCAAACCGGTGTTCATACTCCTCTAAAAACCTCTCAAAATAATGGAATAGCACCCGGTACAATACCGTCCGTTCCGGATGCCGCTGACGATATACCTCTGCCATGGCAAGGAGCTATAAATCAAGAAACGGGCCAATTCGCTCCAGAAATGGAGAATCCCTGAAAAGAAAGAAGTTAGCGTAACGACCTCTACAGATCGCAGGTCAGAACCGTCAACTTCCGTTGACGCTCAGAATCACCAGGAATTATCAGCCCAGCGGCTTTCGCATATCGCTTGAATGGAAATCAGGTTTTCCTGGGATTGAAGAAGGATTTGGTCGGAGAGGTGGGAATCGAGGACAGCGAGATCTTCTACAGCG
>JAGLWV010000336.1 GCA_023133225.1 Candidatus Aminicenantota bacterium
CAATCTTGGTTTTGCTTTTCATTTTTCCCCTTTCTACATATTTCCATTTTATTAGATTTCTCAAAGAAGGTCTAACTCGGCAGTTAATATAGGACTAAATTGCCATTTCCCTTTATAATTATTATGTCACAAAAGAGCTTCTTCTTCGTCAGGCGATCATCCGCCCAGATGTCTTTTTCAGAATCGGGAAGTTAGAAGGCTTTTCAAATAACTCTATTTTCCAACGGTTTTTATTAATTCTTTAAAGGATAACCATTATTTATCCAATCCCCTATCTGGGTGCCACCAACTAAGTCAACTAATAATTTTCTTTCCTTTATGACGGGAACAGACACTTTCTCTTTTTTTATAAGTATATCTTTATAAACCATCACATGAGGGACACCAGGAATTCCTGTTTTATTTAAATAATTTAATGCTAATTCATTATTGTAAAACTTGCCAATTGAAATTTCGTCCCAATATCCATATTTCTTTATAAATTTTAATCCTTCTTCGATATTTTCATCCATACAAACCATAACAAATTTAATATTAGAATCTTTATATTTTACTGAGAACTCTGTTTTTATCTTTTTAATTTTTTCAATATTTTCTGGCACATTACAATATCCACAACTTGTGGCACCAAAATAATAAACCACCAATGTTTCTTTACTTTTATCTCGCACAAATCCAAGACTTGCGCAAATTGTGAATAACAGAAAAAAACCAACTAATATTGAAATTGCTCTTTTCATTTTTCCCCTCTTCTAAATATTGTCTTTTCGTTTTACCTCTTTCTCTACCTCTTAAATTCAGATGTATCCTCGAAATTAATGCCTTCCAAACAAAATTGTCTTCCTTTTTGATATGATAATCCTTTATGCTTTATTTCTCAATCCAGGGGAGCCAGGGCTTCGAAGCCTTTGGCTTCCACTTAGCTTATTTCAATCAACTTCTTTAAGATTTTCTTAATCCTTTTCTCGCTCTTTATTCAATAATTTTATATTTTACAAGCTGCAGATTCTCATCCTCATCCTTTTCCCGGACAAACAGAAAATCATCGTGAACAATCATAATGTTTCCATTCAGTCTAAGAAAGAAATTATCCAGGTATTGACCCTCATCATTAAAAACATCAATCAGAATGCCTTTATCTTTATGTTTGATGGAGGTTTTGACCCATAGGTAGTCTTCATAGAAGAATAAACCGAGTATATCGTTTTCGTACTTTCTTATTGGCGGCTTATATTCTCTATAGAATGGAGATTTTTCTAGCCCTTCAGGCTTCACATATTTGATCCTACGGTATTTTCTATTAAATCTTTTAATAACCTGACCTTTTCCCATATCTGCTAAAACAATTTGATATTCGCAAGTATGGGAAACAAAAAGCTGTTGAGATTCACTGTTGAAAAGAGCATAAAATCCTGCCCAATCCATTCCGAAGTTTCTGCTCGAATATACTTTTTTCGGAAAAGCCATAACTTTTCTACTGGAACTTCCATCTTTGGAAACCGAAATGACAGACATGTCAACATCTTTGAATCCAGTTGGCCCTATGTTTGCAGGAGCCTCAACCATAAAAATGAACCCTTTATCCGTGAGTCCATACAATCCGCTGAGGCGCATCACTTTTAATTTGATTTCTTCAATTAGATTTCCGTCACCATTCATATGGATGATTTTGCTTCCATCTTGGTCATAAAGAAAGATATCGTTCTTTAAAAAAAAATAGCTCAGTCCTCTATGATAACGGGTCGATATTTCTCCCGGCCCCCGCCCTTTTTTTAAGAGATTTTTGAGGAATTTTCCATCAGCGGAGAACTTCAAGATTTGATTTTCGTCAATAACGAAAAAATTACCCGCAGAATCCACATTCAGGCTATGCGGTGCTTTAAAATAAAAATCGTCGGATTCATCGGTAATTCGAAAAACCTCTTGAAGTCTGAGCACTCTTCCCGCATTCTTGCTTAATGATTTCTCTGGATTTTCAATAATAGTCTGGACAAAAATCACAGAGCTAAAAATCAATAAGGATAGAAGCAGCAAAGTAATTTTTCTCATCATAATCTTCCTCCAAGATTTCTTTATTATGCACTAAATCCGCCCGTATCTTCTCATACCCCGCCAATGATTCGGCCTCTATTTCCATCTTTAAGATAGAGCCATCCTGTTTGTCCACCCATACTTTCCCATAATTCGGCTTTCCGGGAATCAATTTCTTGGGCTTAAGCCCATCGTGGAATCCTCTCATCAGGTAGGAATGGATGACAATCTCATCTTCGGTATAACAAAAGCCCATTATGCCTGGAATAAAGAAAAACAGGCTAAAGGGAATAATGAAATATTTTAAGAAAATAAATTTTCTGAAATTTTTACCTGCTGACATCCTGAAATAAAGATAACAAAGACAAAATGAGGGAGTCAATTGCCATCAGGAGTTCTTTTACTTCTCCATTTACTCATATCGCAAGGCCTCCACCGGATTGGCCAGCGAAGCTTTAATAGCCTGGTAGCTCACTGTCAGCAGAGCAATGAAGAGTGCAGATGCTCCGGCCAATAGAAATGTCCATAGCCCAGTATTGATCCTGTACGCATAGTTCTGCAGCCATTTACTCATGGCGTAATAAGCGATGGGCCAGGCAATGACGTTTGCAACGATGACCCATTTGGTAAAGTCCTTTGAGAGTAAGAAAAAAACATCTGGCACTGTTGCGCCCAGCACTTTTCGTATCCCGATCTCTTTCGTCCGTTGTTCCGACGCTGAAGATGCCAGCCCGAATAATCCCAGACAGGCAATAAAAATGGCAAGGATCGAAGATATTGTAAAGAGTTTCATTGTCATTAATTCAGTTTTGTACAGTTTGTCAAAATGGTCATCCAAGAAGAAGTATTCAAACGGGCGATTGGGGGCAAATTCTTTCCATTTAGTCTCAATGAACTTTAAGGTGTCCGGTATATTGTGAGTTTGAATTCTCATCGAAAGATACTTTGAACCTCCCATAAAGAATACCAGTGATCCGATTTTCTCATGTACTGGTTTAAAATGAAAATCTTTCACCACACCAATAATTGTACCAGGTTTGTGCTCGGCCCATGCTGAATGAAATGTCTTGCCTATAGGATCATCCCATCCGATTTTCTGTACGGCTGCTTCATTGAGAATGTAGGCTGAGGTTTGATCGATGCTGTAGCTTCTTGAAAAATCTCTGCCGGCAATAAGTTCAAGATCAAAAGTCTCAAGGAAGTCATAATCAACAAGGAGATAGGGCATATTGCAAATATGGTCAAGTGAACTCAAAAATGTGGCTTCGTCCTTCTCGCCACAGCCTTCCCACCAGAATCGCAATCCAAACATTCCTGTCTGCTCACCTGGAAATGCAGATGAAGCCGTGGCGCTGATGATGTTGGGATGCTGCATCAACTCCCTTTTCAGAATTTCATGCTTTTTGCCAAACCAAAATCCCCTTAACGGAATAACAACTATCTGTTCTTTATTCGCTCCCAATTGTTTATTTCTCATAAAACTCATTTGGCGATAAAACACAACAGTTGTAATGATTAAAACAATTGATATAACAAATTGAAAAACAACGAGAATCCTTCTTGAGGTAAAATGAGCCAATCCGGTTTTTGTTGTCTTTCTTAGCACATCCAGAGGTTTAAATGCCGAGAGAAATAGAGCTGGATAACTGCCTGCAAAGATTCCCACAAACAGGGTGATGGCACAAAAACAGAGCAGCAGCGGCCAGCTATCAAGATAGCTGAACTCCATTTTTTTGCCGATGAAGGAGCGAAAAAGTGGCAACAAAAGCTCCATAACTATCACTGCGAGAAATAAGGCGATAAGAGACATGAGTATAGATTCACCTAAAAATTGCTTTATCAGGTGTTTTCTCTGTGCTCCTACGACTTTTCGAATACCTATTTCTTTGGCGCGGACAGAACTTCGACTGGTAGCAATATTCATATAATTGATACAGGCGATAATAAGAATAAAAACTGCTATGGCCGACAGTAAAAAGACATATTTTAATGCAGCAGTTGGAATAACGCCATCCGGACCCACAGAAAAAAGATGTATTTGCCTTAAGGATTGCAGTAATGGGCGTCGTTGGACTTCTGGTGTTTCCTGTACACCTGGATACTTTTTGACAAATCCCGATAATTTCTTCTGAAAATCGGAAGGCGAAAAGCCGTCTGTGGCCAGGACATATGTGTAAAAGCGGTCAACCTTCCAATTTCCCAGGGCTGGCGGGCTAAGACCCACTACCTCATCAACGCATACCATTGAACACAGGTAATTGAAACGAAGACTGGAATTGTGTGGCGTATTTTGTGTAACTCCTGTAATTGTAAAATTATATTCTTTAAATTGATTATCATATGAAACAATCTTGCCAACGGGATCTTCATCTCCAAAATATTTTTGAGCCATTTCTTCGGTTATGACCATTGCAAAAGGTTTGACGAGAGCGGTTTTAGTATTTCCGGCATTTAGCGGAATCGTAAAAATATCGAAAATGGACTGGTCGGCAAAGAGAACATCCTCAGCATAGAAGTGTTTATCCTTGTAGCTGATCATAATTTTTTGTTTATGTCTCATTGCTGGATGTTCCGCACGACTTATCCGAGCTGCGCGGAGGATTTCTGGAAATTCTTCCTGGAGCGATGGTGCAAGTGGGCCTGGAGTACTCACACTTGGGGCTGATCGTTGTACATGATTTAGCTGTTTTCCAGAATAGCTCCTTCCCATGAGCACACGATAGATACGGTCGGCATTTTCATGATGTCTATCGAAACTGAACTCAAAGTGAATGTACAATAATATAAGTAGACATGCTGCCATTCCGATGGCAAGACCGAAAATGTTGATGAACGAATACACTTTGTTCTTCAGGAGATTTCTAAGGGCGATTTTAATGTAATTTTTAAGCATAATAATCTCCCTGCATAATTTCTAGAGCAATAAATGTGCCATCATTATTTAAAGGGGAAAAGAGAGAGATAGATCACGCTTTTTTAAAAAAAAGTGTTCGCTAGTACAACACTTTGTGTACATAAACGAACAGTTGGAGCTTCTTTCCTACCTGTTTATGTTTTCCAAGCACCAAATATAGCTGCCTAATTCGCCCAGCCGCCTTTCAATCTAGGGAAGCACGTGCTTTAGAGTCTTTGGCTTCCATTTGGCTCACATTTTGGCTCTTTGGCTTCTGGGTGGAGTAGGGCAGCTCAATTAGCTCGACTAAATC
>JAGLWV010000337.1 GCA_023133225.1 Candidatus Aminicenantota bacterium
CTTCTTCTCGACGGTCCCAAACTAACGGGTATCTCCATCTCTCCTGACGGGACGCTCGCCGCCCTGTCCAAAAGACAGACCCTTCCTCCCAGCGATACCTCGGAATCCTGGCTGGAATTATACGACATCGAAGCTAACCGTTTAATCCAGACTTATCGTGGAGACATGGCCATATCCAGCGTGAGGTGGGCGCCAAGCGGAAAAAAGTTCTCGTACACAAGCTACGGCAAATCGAGAAATTCCATCTGGATAGTGGACCTGGAAGCGGGAACCTCCTTTCCTCTCCTCAAAGAAATTAAAAACCTGGAACAACATGTCTGGGCTCCTGACGGAGGTTTTATTGTCTACTCGGTCTCAGAGGAAGGAAGGCCGGACAGGAAAGGAGTGAAAAGATTACAGGACATGGCTGACCGGCAGCCCGGATGGCGCAGCCGCAGCTTTCTCTATAAAATTTCCGTGCCCGGTGGAGTGCGTCAGAGACTCACCGCGGGAGAGCTCTCGACCTCACTTAACAGCATCAGCCCTGATGGGAAGAGCCTCGTGTTTACCCGGTCGACCGTGGACTACTCCGTGCGCCCCTATTCAAAGACCGAGCTCTATTCTCTCAATCTGGAGACTCTGAAAGCAGAGATGCTGTGGGAAGGAAGATGGTTTCAAGGAGCACAGTGGTGCCCAAAGGGGAAAAAGCTGCTCGTCCTCGGAGGACCTTCTGTGTTCGGAGATGCTGGAATTAATGTCCCCAGCGACACCCTGCCCAACGAATATGACAATCAGGCATACCTGTTTGACCCCCTGACCAAAGAGGTCGAGCCCATCACCAAATTCTTTAATCCTTCTATAGACCAGGCTTTCTGGAGTCAAACGGAAGACAATATTTACTTTACCGCCACTGACCGATCCTACCGTTTCCTCTTCAAGTATGACCTGAAAAAGAAACAATTTTCTCCCATAAATTGCGGAGTCGAGATCATCGATCACTTTGACCTGTCATATAAAAAACCCATCGCCGTCTATTCAGGATCAAGCGCAGCCGTTCCTCCCAAGGCCTATGTCCTGAACATCAAAAAAATGAAGACGCGCCTGCTCCAGGATCCGGGAAAAGAGGATTTTAAAGACGTAAGATTCGGAGGAGTCAAGCGCTGGGTTTTTAAAAGTAATAGAGGACACGAAATCTTAGGGCGGGTTTATTATCCACCTGATTTTGACCAGTCAAAACAATACCCCTGTATAGTCTACTACTACGGAGGCACGTCTCCTGTAACACGCGACTTCGGAGGACGTTATCCCAAAAACCTATGGGCTGCCCAGGGATATGTGGTCTATGTTCTCCAGCCCAGTGGCGCGACAGGCTTCGGGCAGAAATTCTCCGCTCTTCACGTAAACGACTGGGGTTTTATCGTTGCCGACGAAATCATCCTGGGTGTTAAAAGATTTCTAGCCGCCCATCCCTTCATCGATCCCAAGCGGGTAGGCTGTATCGGTGCATCCTATGGAGGATTCATGACCATGCTGGTCCTCACACGCACCAACCTGTTCTCCGCAGCGGTCGCTCATGCCGGCATAAGTTCCATCTCCAGCTACTGGGGCGAAGGATACTGGGGCTATGCCTACAGCGCCATCGCCACAGCCAACAGCTTTCCCTGGAACCGGAGGGATATCTATGTCAATCAAAGCGCTCTTTTTAACGCAGATAAAATCACGACTCCCCTTCTGCTGCTGCACGGCTCAATAGACACCAATGTTCCTCCCGGAGAGAGCACACAGCTCTATACTGCCTTGAAAATTCTGGGAAGGGAAGTGGAATACATCCAGGTTCTAGACCAGAACCACCACATCATGACCTACAACAAAAGAAAAATCTGGACCAAAACAATCCTTGCCTGGTTTGACAGATGCCTCAAACGTCAACCGGAGTGGTGGTACGACCTCTATCCGAACCGGTAATCAAGCAAAAGAAGAATGGAGACTGGACATTCCAATTTTTAATCACTAATATACGGTTTCAGAGAAAGATGATTGAGCCAAAATGCGCAAAATGTAAGACAAAGCCCTGCCACCAGGGAATAAAGGATGAATCCCTTTTTCCTTCTTACTGCCCTGTCAAAAACTTCAAAAAATTAATCGACGATGTAAAAAAAAGATACCGGAGCAAAGAAATCCAGAATTTCTATATTCAATCTGCCCTGATAGAAAAAGAGGCCTATGACGAAAAAGCTGCCAGAGAAGAAGGGAAAACAGTCCCTGTAAGGCCGCGGATTAAGGAAATTGCAGAGTTTGCAAAGAGAATCAACGTCCATAAGGTCGGAGTGGCTTTCTGCAGCGGACTCAGCGATGAAGCAGCCAGAGCCTCAGCGATACTTGAAAAAAATGGACTCAAGATTTGTTCCGTGATATGCAGTTGTGGAGCGTTCGACAAAACCGAAGTGGGAGTGCCCCCTGACTTCAAGATCATCGACCCGAAAAGATTTGAATCCGCCTGCAATCCCCTTCTCCAGGCCGAGCTTCTGAACAAGGCAAAAACAGGTATAAACATCATCATCGGCCTCTGTGTAGGACATGATATGCTCTTCACGATGAATTCTCATGC
>JAGLWV010000338.1 GCA_023133225.1 Candidatus Aminicenantota bacterium
TTTCAATTCATGTAATTCAGGAATTTTTGCTGATGAAGTTTCAAATGCTAAAGATTCGATACAAGGAAATTTCAAGCTGGTAAAGGGGACTGATGGCAGAGCTTTAAAGTTGGATGGCTTCACTACGTGTGTTACCCGTAAATCTGATATGGTTCCCAAACTTGGTGATTCCTTTGCTTTTGAAGCGTGGATTGCTGCCGCTACTTATCCATGGAACTGGTGTCCAATACTTGCCCAGGAAAAAAATAAAGAAACAGGATTTTATTTTGGTGTAGGGCCTCAAGGACAAGTTGGTATTTTTGCCTCTGTTAACGGAGTTTGGCAAAGCTGCAAAACGGAGGAAAAAATCGCATTAAAAAAGTGGGTTCATCTGGCAGCTACGTTTGATAAAAACTTCGGGTTTAGAATTTACATCAACGGGAAGCTGTCTGGCCAACTGAATGTTGAAGGAAAGCCCGTTTTTGCAACAGAAACTGATTTGTTGATTGGAATGAACAGTGAAAAGCTAATGCCTTCAAACCCTGTAAGAACTTATGCAACACTTCCTGCCTGGTACTCATTTGACGGCATTTTTGATGAAATAAAGATATATGATAAAGCACTTTCCCAAAAGTCCATACAAAATAATTCGGAAAAATATAAGAATCTGTTACTTCCTGACATTCAGGAAAGAATAATGCCAAGTGGCCCAAAAGGTAAAGGTAAGTTTGGTGCGTATTACACTAAATTGAAATATTATGAAGAATGGGATGCACTATTTAGGGTTGGATCGTATTCCGATGTTGTTGTTCAGTTCGATGATTCCCCAATTCGCGTCGTATTTTGGAGAGGCACCAGGTATTCTCCGGCCTGGGTGATGGAAAACGGACAGTGGATGGCAGATCAGAGCGCCGAGTATTTTGATACGATTAATGGTTGTTTCGAACATATGCTAGACCCACATTGCCTTTATTCGCATGTACGTATTATTGAAAATACTCCTGCCAGAGTTGTGGTTCACTGGAGATATATTCCTGTGAGTGTGCGAAAACAGCTGTCGCAGGTTGATGAAAAAACAGGATGGTCCGATTGTATTGACGAATATTATACTTTTTACCCTGATGGAATTGGTATCCGGAAGGTCGTGCAATATACTTCAGGAGAACCGTTGGCGCCTTCAGAGTCAATAGTGCTGTGTCAACCCGGAACAAAACCGGAAGACAATGTGTTTCTTGATGCGATGACACTTGTGAATCTTAAAGGAGAGAGCTATACCTATTCGTGGGCAAAAGGTGCTCCCGCTTTCAAAAAGGGGGAAAATCCCGAAAAGCCTGTTATCCAGATTGTTAATTTAAAGTCCCAACATAAACCTTTCACCATATTAGAGAAGGAAAACAATATGGAAGTATTTGGAATTGAACAACGTCTTGAGGTTTCTCATTTTCCCTGGTGGAACCATTGGCCCGTAGCACAAAACCTATCAGATGGAAGATATTGTCAGGCCGCAGACAGACCATCTCATTTTTCACTTGCATGGGGAGGGCCGCCTTTTCACGACGAAGCAGGTAATATTATAAAAGCTAGAGAAAGCGGCAGTGAAGGAGAATTAAAAATAGTGGAAAACAAAAGGGGCAAAACGGTAAAAACCTATTGGTCCAGTTGGATGTACGGGGCTTCAAAACAAGCACCCAACGAACTTGCAGTCCTTGCCAGATCCTGGCTCCAACCACCTCTACTAAAAATTAAAAAAGGTGATTTCACCAACGAAGGTTACGATTTTACACAACGAGCTTATATTCTTTACTGCCCGGATAAAAACCCTGATAATTTGGAAGTGGAATTTATTGCCGGCAAAGAATCACCGATTGTAAATATATGTATGATTATAAATGGCTGGGAGGCAGATAATATCACTGTTCAAATGAATGATACAGTTTTGCAGGAAAAAAAGGATTACAGGATTGGCAGAAGAAGTGGACTCGATAGAGAAGATTTGATTATCTGGATAGAATATGAATCACTCAGCTCTTCCCGGATTCTTATCAGCCGATAGCGGAGAGTTTAGAAAAGCAGTTACAGATGAGCAAACAGTATTGTTTTGGATTTTTCCTCAGGTAATCGTTGTGAATAAAATAGGAGGAGAAAAAATAGTATGGAAAGAAGAGAATTTTTAAACTTATCAACTGCTGCAATAGGGGCATTGATGTCAGGTCCTTTGTTAAATTCATGTAAGAATAATACATCTCGCTCAACTCATGATAAACCGAACATCGTGTTTATTTTTATTGATGATTTGGGATGGAAAGACACTGGTTATATGGGCTCCGACTATTATGAAACCCCTAATATTGATAATATTGCTCAACAGGGAATGATATTCACCAATGCTTATGCCAACGCCGCCAATTGTGCGCCTACTAGAGCAAGCCTGCTTACCGGTCAATATTCTCCTCGACACGGAGTTTATACAGTGGCTTCTTCTGCCAGGGGAAAATCAAAAAATAGAAGGTTAATACCTATTGAAAATAGTAGACAGGTGGATCAAGCTAAAATAACCATAGCCGAAGCGCTTAAAAATGCAGGGTATGTAAGCGCTGCAATTGGGAAGTGGCATATAGGACAAAAACCTGAGCAGCAGGGCTTTGATTTTGGAATCGATAGGAATGAGTTAAAGATAAAAGGACATTTTTCTGAGAACGGAGAATATCTTACCGACTTATTGACCGATGAAGCGATAAATTTTATTAAAAAGAATAATCCCCATACAACAAAAAAACCCTTCTTTCTGTACCTGTCTCATCATGCTGTTCATACTCCAATTAGAGCAAAGAAAAACATGATAGAAGCCTTCGAGAAGAAGCCCGCCAATGATTGTCATAACAATGCGACGTATGCTGCAATGATTAAAAGTGTTGATGAGAGTGTTGCCCGCATTAACAAAGTACTGGAAGAGCTGGAGCTAAACAATAATACCCTCCTTGTATTTTTTTCCGACAATGGAGGACATGGAACATACACTTGTCAGAAACCCTTAAGGGGAGGAAAAGGAATGTATTATGAAGGAGGTATCAGGGTGCCAATGTTTGTGTACTGGCCGGGAAAGGTTAAACCGGGAAGCACGTGTGAAGAACCTGTTATAGGTACAGATTTCTATCCAACCTTTCTTCAATTGGCAGGGATAAGCGCTCCACAAAACTATGAGCTGGATGGAACAAGTATCCTGCCATTATTAAAAGGAGAAAAAAAGTTGAGCAGAGAATCTTTGTTCTGGCATTTTCCCTGTTACCTTCAGGCGTACAAAGGTATGACCGATGAATCAAGAGATCCACTTTTCAGAACACGGCCGGTAAGTGTTATCCGGAAAAGGGACTGGAAGTTGTTAATGTTTCACGAAGAGTGGGTGTTGGATGGGGGAAGAAAAAATTTGGAGGAAAACAATTCCATCGAATTATACAATCTCAAAGATGATATAGCAGAACAAAATAATTTAGCACAAATCAACACAGGGAAAAGAGACGAATTATTTAAAGAACTTATGGATTGGCAAAAAAACATCAAGGCTCCGGTTCCTACAAATCCAAACCCTGAATATTTCGATAAAAACAACTAGAGATAAACTAAAACTGGTGAACAGGAAAAAAGGAGTAATAAATGAGCGATAGA
>JAGLWV010000339.1 GCA_023133225.1 Candidatus Aminicenantota bacterium
GTAAAAAATGCCGATAGAAAAAAGAGGAACTAAAAAAAAGGCGATTCCCATGATATACTGAAAAAGAAAAATGGTGTGCTTATTTCATAGATAGTGATTGTTAGTATCGGCAGTTTTTATGAATAATTCAGGTTAGTAATAGAGGAAAAAATGATCATTAAAAGGTTTCAGTGTGTAATTTTTGCTTTTGTACTCTTTTCAGGAACACCAGGTATTGCTGATGAACTTAAGGAAACATTGGTAAATGGAAAGGCTTCTGTTGATCTGAGATATCGGTTTGAGCTTGTTAATCAGGAAGGGATTGAAAATGATGCCAAAGCCTCTACTCTTCGTCTTCGCCTGGGTTACACAACCAAAAAATTCAATGGATTTAATATTCATGTTGACCTGGAAGCCATCAAACCCATCGGCATTGATGACTATAACAGCACAGATAATGATAAGTTAGATTATCCTGTCGTTGCTGACCCAGAAGATAGCGAGTTGAATCAAGCCTTTCTCACATACAGTGGGATCAAGGAAACAGTTTTCACCTTTGGACGTCAAAGGATTAAACTTGATAAAGACCGCTTTATCGGAAACGTGGGATGGAGACAGAATGAACAGACTTATGATGCATTCATGTGTGTCAACACATCCATTCCGAACTCAACCATCACATTTGCGCATATTTTAAACGTAAATCGAATTTTTGGTGAGCATCACAGTTCCCTGAGCGATATTGATGTCAGTGCCAATATTATCCATTTGAATTATGTGTTTTCTTCTGGCCAGCTGAGCGCATATGGACATTTCATTGAGAATCAGGACGTTCCTGTGAATTCCCACTACAACCTTGGATTACGGTTGAACGGGACCGACAGACTCTCACGATCTGCCAAGTTATTGTACACATTGGAGTATGCGGTACAAAACGATTACAAAGAAGGAGCGGATTTTATTGATGTGTCCTATCGTTTTCTAGAACTGGGCAGCAAGTGGGATAACTTCACCATCAAGGCTGGTTATGAAGAGCTTGGCAGCAATGCGCTCTATTCTTTTTCTACACCTTTTGCAACCCTGCATGCTTTTAACGGCTGGGCTGACAAATTCTTATCCACGCCTGTTGAAGGACTGGTCGATAAGTATATTTTTTTAAGTTACCAGACTAAACTGGGTGAGATGAAAGTGGCTTTAAAAGCCTATTATCACGACTTCCAATCAAGTAATAACCGTATCGACTATGGAACAGAACTGGACCTTCAGGCCCAACTCATTTTAAGTAAGGAATGCAATTTGATAGTAAAATATGCCAGCTACAATGCTCAGGAATACGCAACAGATACGCAGAAATTCTGGGCAGGGATACAGTTCACATTTTAACCTGAATTATTCATAAAAATTTCTGATGCCATAACGAACTCTTTGGTAATGCGCTGCGTATAATAAATCAAGAGGAGCTGTATGCTAAAAAATTACATAAAGATCGCCCTGCGAAATATTCTCAGAAACAAAGCCTACTCAGTCATAAACATCAGCGGATTGGCAATCGGTATGGCGTGCTGCATTTTGATATTCCTTTTTGTGCAGGATGAGCTGAGTTATGACACCTACCATGCCAACGCAGACCATATTTACCGTCTCACAACGGCGAATAAGTCTTCCGGTGAAATCCGTTATTTAGCGGTCACAGCAGCCCCTTACGCTGAAATGATCAGCAGTGGTATACCGGAAATACAAAAATATACCCGGTTTAAACAACATGGTAGAGTACTGGTGAAATATGGAGAGAAGAGATTTTTTGAGGAACGTTTTTTCTATGCAGACCCGACGGTATTCGAAGTCTTTTCCTTCCGTCTTGTAAGAGGCGATCCGAAAACAGCGCTGACAGCCCGTTATTCAGTCGTTCTGGCCGAATCTTTGGCTGAAAAGTATTTTGGCGAAAATGACCCGATCGGCCAAAGCATTATTCTGGATAATCAGCATACTTTTAACGTTACCGCTGTCATAAAAGATATTCCCCGTAATTCCCACTTTCGCTTCGATTTTCTTGCATCTTTTGAAACATTAGCTTCCATACGTGGTGAGCGCTATTTAAAACACCCTGGCTATTTAGATTTTTATACATATCTTCTTCTTCAGGAAAATACCGATCCGCGTGAGCTTGAGGCAAAATTTCAAGAAGGTATAAAACGGTCTTACGGGGCAAAAATAGCCTCGATGAGAAGTTTTCAACTGCAACCCCTAAAGAGCATCCATCTCCATTCCAAACTTGAATATGAGATCGAAGCGAACAGCAGTGTCTCATATATTTACATTTATTCTGCCATTGCATTCGTCATTCTGTTGATTGCTTCTTTCAATTTCATGAACCTCTCAACGGCACGGTCAGCAAGAAGGGCTAAAGAAGTTGGGTTGAGAAAGGTCCTCGGTGCCTTCCGCCTCCAGGTTGTCAAGCAGTTCCTCGGCGAATCCGTTATTCTTTCCTTATTGAGCCTGGCGCTTGCCATTATTCTGGCTGCCTTGCTTCAGGGGACATTTAGCTCTCTTACAGGCAAGGAATTGACGATAGGCCTTTTTGATAACGGTGCTCTTTTTCTCGGATTTGTTGGAATCGTCCTCGCTGTTGGTGTATTCGCAGGACTATACCCGGCGCTTTTTCTATCTTCCTTCGAGCCTGTCCACACATTAAAGGGAAACGTGGGAACCGGCGGGAAGAGCAGTTCTTTTCGTCGTTTCCTTGTCGTTGCACAATTTGCCATATCGATCGCCTTGATTGCAGGCACCTTGATCATCCAGAATCAGCTCAATTTCATGCGCAGCCAAAACTTAGGCTTCAACAAGGAGCAAGTTGTCATCATTCCCATGTATGATCCCAGTGCCAGGCAAGCATATGAACTCATCAAAACGGAGTTCATGAAGAATCCCTCGATTATTAGTGCGACAGCTTCTTCGAGTGTGCCCGGAAAATCTTTCCATACCATTGCTTACCGCGCTGAAGGAATCCCTGATGATGAGCACCTGAGCATGGTCACGTTTTTCGTCGATTACGATTTTTTTAAAACGCTGGATATCAAGCTTGCCACAGGCCGCATTTTCTCTAAGGAATTTTCAACTGACGAGGATGCTGCATTCATTCTCAACGAATCAGCCGTCAGGCAAATTGGCTGGAGCAGTCCTCTACAAAAGGAGGTCATCTGGCCGAGCGATTTAAGGAGGAAGGACGCTATAGTCAAAAAAGGCCAGGTTATCGGTGTGGTTAAGGATTTTAATGTGGCTTCCCTCCATCAGAGCATCGAGCCTGTTATCCTTCAGATTCGTCCTGGAAGTTTCCGTGGTATTTCTGTCAGGATCAGCCCTGAAAATATTCGCAAAACACTCGCTTTTATCAAGGAAAAGTGGAGCATATTTTCGCCTGCTTTTCCTTTTGAGTACTCATTCCTGGACGATGATTTTGAAAAGCTTTACAAAGCGGATGAAAAAGTCGGGCAGATCATTGGAATTTTTTCATCGCTGGCTATTTTTGTGGCCTGCCTTGGATTGTTCGGACTGGCCTCGTTTTCTACCGAGCAGAGAACCAAAGAAATCGGTATCCGTAAGGTCCTGGGCGCACCTGTCTCTGGAATCGTTCTTCTCCTTTCCAGAGAATTTGCCAAATGGGTCCTCGCAGCCAACATCATTGCCTGGCCGGTTGCTTATTTTGCCATGAATAAATGGCTGCAGAACTTTGCCTATAAGACCCGATTAGGAATCGAATTTTTCTTCCTTTCATCCTTGTTGGCTTTTGCCATCGCTTTTATTGCAGTCAGCTACCAGTCCATTAAAGCAGCAGTAGCGGATCCTATCGACTCCATCAGATATGAATAATCCAGGATAGTTGAACTCATAAATGTTTGAATGAAATTGGACCTCACCAACTCAATTTAATAAAACGCAAAAAAGGGGACAGGTAAAAAAGGGGACAGGCTACTTTTTTCTTAAAAAGTTGCCTGTCCCCTTTTTTACCTGTCCCCTTCATCTCCAGCCTCACTGACATGATTATGCTTTTATGCTAGAATTCAAAAGCCAATATATAAACAAGGAGATTTCAGATGAAAAAATTCTTATTTGAATCAAAGTTACTATGGATATTCCTATTTTGTGCTTTTCTGCTATCTCCCGCGGCTGCTGATGAAAAAACAGACAAAGTCGATAAGCTCTTTGCTCAATGGGATAAGACTGTATCCCCTGGCGCGGCCCTGGCCATAATCAAAGACGGGAAAATCATTTACAAGCGCGGTTACGGAATGGCAAACCTGGAGCATCGCATTCCTATTACCTCAACTTCTGTCTTCCGTATTGGCTCCACTTCCAAACAATTCACAGCGTCGTGTTTAGCCATTCTTGCCCTACAGGGGAAAATCTCTCTGGATGATGATATACGCAAATACATCCCGGAACTGCCGGAGTATGAAAGGCCCATCACTGTCAGACATCTGATCCACCATACCAGCGGCATGCGCGATTACCTCACACTTGGCTCTGTTGCAGCGTGGGCGGACGATTATTTCTGCACTCCAGGAGACACCGTAGAACTCCTGGCCAGGCAAAAAAGACTGAATTTTCTTCCCGGTGAAGAACATCTCTATTCCAACTCCGGGTATTTTTTGATTGGCGTTATCGTTAAAAGAGTGAGCGGAAAATCTCTCAATGATTTTGCCCAGGAATATATCTTCAAGCCTCTGGGCATGAAGAATACTCATTTCCACGATGACCATACGATGATTGTAGAGAACCGTGCAGACGGCTTTTCGCCAACAAAAAATGGATTCCGCATAAACATGACCACGCTTGACCATGTGGGAGATGGTGGTGTCTTCACCACGGTTGAAGATCTCTACCTCTGGGATCAAGCTTTTTACAGCAACGAATTGGGGAAAGAACTCATGGGGCTCATCCAAGCTCCAGGTGTATTAAATAACGGGAAAAAGCTCGACTACGCTTTCGGACTCGGTATAGATGAATACAAAGGATTGAAGAGAGTCAGTCACGGCGGTGGGTTTGTAGGCTTCAGGGCCCAGATGGTTCGTTTCCCCGAACAAAAGTTTTCTGTTATTTGCCTGGCGAACCTGGGCACGATCAATCCTTCCAGACTCTGCCTGAGAGTTGCTGACATCTACCTCGCCGATGAGTTCAAAAAGTTTGAGAAGCCACCTAAAAATAAAAAGAAGATGAGATCCGTCAAGCTTTCCAAGAAGGAACTGGAAGCAAAAACAGGCAACTACCAGGATGAGAAGACGGACGCCTGGATCGTTATCTCGATGAAAGAGGGTAAGCTAGTCATACAAACCAGGGGGAGGAAGTATGTCCTTTTGCCTGTGAGCAGAACGATCTTTAAAGCACCGGATGCTCCCCTCGATATCACTATCGAATTTTCTCCTGAAGAAAAAGGGAGAATGCCTAAAGCAAAGTTAGCCATGGGAGGAGATGAAATCTACTTAGTGAAACACCCTAAGGTTGAACCATTGACTCGTTCTCAATTAGAGGATTATACCGGCGAATATTATAATGATGAACTTCCGGTCACCTATAAGCTAGCGGTGGAGAAAAAAGCCCTTCGTTTCAAACACAAGAACGCACCAACAAGAGCTTTAAAAGCCATGGCTCACGATAAATTTACCGTGGGATGGTTTAATATAGAATTCATGCGGGATAAAGATAATAAAATTACAGGATTTCTACTTGCAGCCGGCCGCGTAACCAACCTTGAATTCGTCAAAAAAACCAATACTAATTAAGCTTTGTCCAAATGTTGCTTGATGTTGTGAGATAAATATTTAATGCCTCATCTAACCCTTTCTTTATAAGCAAGTCTATCATTAGTAAAAAAAATGCTTGCCATATGATGACCTCAGAAAGAAGAAAATGGGTAGCATAAAAAAGAAAATTATCCAAAGATTGAAATAGTTTTAATCATAATATTCTGGTAAAATTACTTCATGAACAGGATAAGACTTCTAGAAGAGAAAGGGATACTCATCTTAAAAGACCGGGATGAAAAAAAGGAAATTGAATTTGAGTTAAATTATTTATCATCACTGAGTGTAACTCAGCGATTTTTGTTAATGCAAACGAAAAGTCAGGAGCTAAAATCTAATCTAGTAAAAAATGGACACCGAAAAACTCCTCAAATTATTAAAAGAAAATAAGGTTATTTTTCTTGTAATCGGAGCTTCAGCATTCCCTGTGTACGGCTACGCCAGGGCAACACTTGATATCGACATATTTATCAGATCCAATCTGGAAAACATAAAAAGACTTATAAAAGCATTAAAAGAATTTGGCTATGATTTAATGGATCTTGCCCCTGGGGATTTCTTAAAAAATAAAATCCTGATTCGACAATATACCGTTGAGGCAGATTTCCATCCTTTTGTTAAAGGCATTACTTTTGATGGAGCATGGAAGAACAGGATTACAGCAAAATTCGGGGAAACCAGAGTCTGTTTTCCTTCTTTAGATGATATGATAAAAATGAAAAAGGCAGCAGGAAGGGCAATAGACCTGGAAGACCTAAAATTTCTCAAAAGATTAAAAGACCAGAAGAAATAAACTTAGGTATTCCAGATACACAGCCATATACACCTTTTAACTAAACGCGAATCTTTTTACTTTCAATTTACTGAAGCTTTTAAAGCCTAATCCCACAATATTCAAAGTCCGTCCCAATAATACGGGGTATTTATTTCTTGACATCAATTTGAATAAGTATAATTATTGGATATATTTTTTAGTAACCTAATTATTATTTATTACTGTAGGGAAGGCTATAATGGAAAGGGGAATGAAAGAATAAATGGGGACGGTCCCCTTTTTTTCCCTGACCTTTCCTGTACCGGAATAATATAGTCCAAAAACACCTGATCCTTCCTGTAAAATTTTTTTCACAAAAAAAAATGCGTATAGAACTTTCTCGCTTCCCAATACGTATATATACATGAATATGGACAGGTATAAGAAAGAATATCTCAAGGGTGAAGTGCGTTTTTTTTATTCTTAGGAATTTATTTTTAGGAGAAAGATATATTGGAGTTTATTTTTAGGAGAAAGAATATGGCTATAAAAACGAAAAGAACAGCTTTGATCGTATTCATAATTTTTACATTTCTGGTCAGTTATAGCTGCAAAAGTAACACGGCTGCTGAAAACGGAACTGAAAAAGAAGAAGATCCGGGCATCCCGGTTGATGTCACAAAAGTCATTAAGGGCTCGGTTTCAGCCAATTATTCGGGGACAGCCACACTGGAAGCCGAAGGTGAAGCATTGGTAGTGGCGAAGGTCAGCGGAGTTGTTAAGAAGATCTTTGTGGAAGAGGCGGATAGTGTTAAGGCGGGACGAGTTCTTGCTAAACTGGAAGATGAACAATTCATCCATGAACTTGCTCAGGTGGAAACAAAATTAGAGGAATTATCCAATGAGCTGCAGCGTAACAAAGAACTGTTTAATACCAAACTCATCAGCGCCGAAGCTTATGACCGCGTAAAATATGAATACCGGACACAAAAATCAGTCTTTGATTTGAAAAAACTCAATCTCGCCTACACTGAAATAAAGGCACCCATCAGTGGTATTGTATCTGAGCGTTTCATCAAGGTTGGAAATATGGTGACCGTTAATCAACAGACCTTTCGCGTTACCGATTTTGACCCTCTGCTAGCGGTGCTTCATGTGCCAGAAAAGGAATTGAGCAAACTGCAGGTAGGATTTCCTTCCAATCTGACGGCTGATGCCGTCCCCGGCGAGACATTTGCGGCAAGTATACTGCGTATCAGCCCGGTAATTTCGGCGGAGACAGGAACCTTCAAGGTTACCGTCGGAGTCAGTGATAAAACCAGGAAGCTGAAACCCGGCATGTTCACACGGGTTAATATTGTCTATGACGTGCATGAAAACACATTTCTCCTTCCCAAAGATGCTATCCTCACAGAAGATATAGAATCATCTGTTTTTATTGTGGAAGAAAAGGTCGAAAGCAAACCAGAGGAGGCAGATGATCCAAAGGCCAAAACAGAGCCTGGGAATGGCGCAGAACCGGAAAAACCAGCCAGGTCACTGATCGTTTCCAAACAGACGATTACCATTGGGTACATCAATTCGACCCATGTTGAAATTCTTTCAGGCGTTAAGCTCGGCGATACGGTTGTCACGACCGGCTTAAACAGCTTAAAAGATGGGGCTAAGGTTAGGATCGTCGAAAAATGAAAAATTTAATCAATACTTCCATCCGGCGCCGGGTTACCGTATCCATGTTCACCATAGCTGTTCTCCTTTTTGGCTTCGTTTCCTTTTCTCGATTAAAGATCAACCTGCTTCCCGAACTCAGTTTTCCCACCCTGACGATCAGAACCGAATATCCTGGATCAGCACCGGCAGAGATAGAAAATTTAATCTCCAAGCCCATCGAAGAAGTGGTGGGTGTGATTAAAAATGTTCAAAAAGTGAG
>JAGLWV010000034.1 GCA_023133225.1 Candidatus Aminicenantota bacterium
ATAATTTATATCAAATGTCGGCATTTTTTACCCTTCGGGCGAGCCGATCTTACCACATCTGCCTCGTTGCGGCCCATTCGCGGTGCGCTACCACAGCTTCATGGGCCGACGCCTTGCATCTGAGGCAACCTCGACTCGTGAATAATCCAGGCCAAGTGAGTTTTCCGTGAATATTTATTTCCATTTTCTAAATACGATTTACCCCTTAAAGAATAAAAATAAATTTGGAGTAACCACTTTTTAGTTTAGAACGTTTCAGGTTTGGAAGTAATATATTGAAATAAAAATAGGTTGTCAACTACAGGGTGATTGAGGGTGTTATTTTTTTCCACTGTTTCTGTGAATAAGTTTGTTGAAAAAGGAGTGTTTTCTTTTATTAATAAATTGATTTAATTATGATTACGGTAGATTGCACAATTATTGGTCAATTTTTTTGTGGGAATTTATGCCTCTGAGTAAAGGCCAATTCAGTGGCTGTAGAAGATTTCAAGAGAAGAGGACAGCCTCTTCTCCTTTTTCTTTTATTAATTGCTTGATTGTATCGATGATGATTTTTTTTCGTTTCAAAAGCGCTTTCATCTCCGCTTTATTAATGTATTTCTTTAGCTTGCTGCTGATTATTTTATCATCCAGTTTCAGAAGGTTTTGATAAAGTTTCCTCGAGCAGCGAGTGATCTTACAATCCAGAATCAATTCAGAATAAGGACCAAAGGCCTGAGATAAGTCAATCCTCCAGACTTTCCAATCTTTTTTATGTTCTATCAAGATATCACTCAATTGACCATTGTGTTGGCACAAAGAAGAGGAGTAAGTTAAATTATCGAAAACATTCACATCTTTCAGAGTGTTAGAGAAGCTTTTATGATCTGGAGCTTCAATCTTTTTTACCTGGCGCACGTCTTCTCCTAAAGTGTTTTTAATGAGTATCTGAAGAGATGCTTTTCTATCATCTATTTCTCTTTCAACGATAGGGGGAACCAGATTGAGATCAAGGAGTTTATCCAGCTCATAAGCAGCGATTGCGTATTTATAGCTATCAGGTAGGTTGTGAGGTCTGGTGCGGTTGGTAAACTTTAAGAATCCTCCTTTTTTTATTTTTCCATCATCCAGGTTTACAAAATATGCTTCTGTTCTTGCTCCAACGCTTATCCAATCTGGGCTGATGGTCGCTGTTTTTAAGTACTTCTCCATCTCTTCCATTTTTATACTTTCCTGATTGGCTGTTAAGAATGTACTGTACCCCCAAATGCCAAAAGCAAAACTGATAAGAAACATGATGACCATGGCTTTTTTATCTTTCATCGTTTTTCCCCATTAAAAATCATATTTTCTAGAGAATTTTCCGTTTTCAATGATCAAAGCACTGAGAAAGCCACCGCTAGACCTGAATGTTTCTGAAATTGCTGTATCGATTATCCAAATCTTACCGCCAAACCGCTTCATATCTTTCTTATTTATTTGTGGAGTATGGCCGATCACTATGTTTTGAGCCTTGAGGTTGAGCAAAATCGTATCTACAACCGTTTCCCAATCCTTTCCACGATATTGGGCTAAACCCCGAAACCAGAGTGGTCCCTCAGAAACGTAAACGATTAATCGATTCCTTTCGTCAATATTAGGTTTGCCAGAAGTTATTGCCGCCCATCTATAGTCTTTTAATTCCAGACGCAGGCGATTGTTTATTTCCTTAAGTTTCTTGGTCGAGAATCTTTGGTGGATTCCTCCATGGACAAATATGGTATCATTGATTTTTATCACAGCATTTTGTTTAATGAGCCACCTGCCGTATATTGTATTGAAAGATATTGTGTATTGTCTTCGGGCCGGATGTTTATCTTTTCTCGTGACTTCTCTATGAAAATCTTCCCAGTACTTGTCTAAATTATTATCTATGGAAGAATCCGAATGTGCTTCTCTAGGATGACTTTTACTCATTTTTTTTCTGAATATTTTTTCTTGTTTCCTTATGTATCTATCAGGAAGAAAGGATTTAAACTGTTTGAGTGTAACATAGCCTGGATTATCGAATGCATAGCCTGTAATATTCAACTCTTCATGGTTGCCTAATAACATGTGGACTTTGCCCCCGGCTTTTTCAGCTTCTGTTTCTAATCTCATAATCAGGTCTAAAATTCCCCTTGCATTATCTCCTTTGTCCATCACATCGCCGATTTGGACAAGATGGGTTTTTCCTCCGGTCCAATGACCTAAATTATCAATTAATCCTGTTCCTCTCAAGATTTTGACGAAGCTGTCATAATCGCCGTGTACATCCCCTACCGCGACAATTTTCTCAATCTTGGTCCATTCGCACTGAGTGCTAGCAGCATATAGGTAGGCGAAGAGAAAAACCGCTAGGAGACAGAGAATTAAAACGGGTTTCAGTCTTTTCATCAGATTTTTTTTGAGGTTATTCTTCATAGTGTTTTTTCCGGAATTTTGCGTGATATATTTTTATGTTTTCTCCTGTCATTAATGCTTTCCACCACTATTTATAGTAAGACAATAGGGGGGAATGTCAAGAACTAAAAGGAAGGGAAAAAAGGATTCGGTCCTGTTTTTCTGCCCTTTTTCTCTGTTTCATCAAGAACATCTGAGAAAATGGTAGAAAGATAAGATTGTTTCATTTTTTTTTATTTATTTTTGTTTATTTTTGTTTTTGACATCAGATTTTTCCTGTGTTATAAGTTTTTTAGCTCAGGAATGGAGAAATCCGGTTTTTTGCCTTTTTTATAAAAGGATGGAATGATAGATAAGCGGACCAAGCTTAAAGAAAAAGAGAGAAGAAAATCTCCAAGGATTCTGGTTAAAGTGAATCTTCAACTATGGGAAGATGATAAGACTGAAAATAGAACAAAGGGATTTGTTAAGAACATCAGCCTTGACGGGATGTCTATTGTAACGGATGTTCATTATCCTGTGGATTCGGATTTAGTTTTAAGCCTGGCTTTGCCTGATGATCTAAAAATGAATATATACGGGAAAATTGTCTGGATGAGAGAAATTGAGGATCTCTATAGATACGGCATTAAATTTACTGAACTTGATCTTAGAGAAAAGCCAAAACTTTACAAATTCATCCTAGTCACTCTTTATATGAATGATCGGGCATGAGTATGCACAAAATCTGATATTGTTTTAAAATAAGGAAGAAAAGTAAAAAATCATTTAAAATTTCAAAAAGGAAACGGATGAGATGGAAATAAATTCAAGAGAGAAAGGCGATGTTATCATTTTTGACATTGAAGGAGAAATCAGAAGATCGGATATATCTGATGTCACACTTCATCAACTCGTTAAAGATCAATTGGATGCCGGCAGAAGGAACATTCTCCTCAATTTTCAGAATGTTGAATTCATTGATAGCTTTGGAGTAGGGGAGATATTAGCCAGCTATATTTCTATTCATAATTTAGGGGGGAAGTTGAAGATCGCAAAAATATCGAAAAAACTTTACCTTGTCTTTCAAGTAACAATGCTTACTAAAGTTCTTGAAATATTCGATGAAGAAGAAGTGGCATTAGATAGCTATATTAAAGATTAAACCTCATTGCGATTGTCTTAAAGAGTCATTCTATGGCTAAAAGCCGTCTATACAAAATTCTTTCCCGAGTTGCAGATATAAGGCCTGGCGAAGAAACCATCGCCCTCCTCCTCTTTCTTTATTTCTTTTTCATCATGTTCCCCTACTACATTATCAAACCTTACAGGGATGCACAATATTTAGTTGAAGTAGGATCATTACAACTTCCATTTGCCTATCTAGCAACAGCTCTTATTATGGGATTTATTATTGCTTTCTATTCCAGGCTACAAGCTAAGCTTCAGAGACGAGTTTTAATTATCTTAAGCCTCATATTTTTCATCGTGACATGTTTCCTTTCACAACGGTTGTTTGTTGGAGAGAGAGAGTATTCCTGGATGCCACTTGTTTTTTGGGTATGGGCAAATATTTTTATTGTAGTTCTGGGAACACAATTCTGGATATTAGTGAATGATGTTTTTAATCCTAGAGAAGCCAAAAGGCTAATTGGCTTCTTCGGCAGCGGCGGACTTTTGGGAGGATTTTTTGGGGCATTACTGACGGGTATATTAGGCGAAAATTACCCTGATAATCTTCTTCTCATTGCTATTGGGTTACTTATCCTCAACATTTTTGTCGTCAATTATATATTCATCTGGAAACGAAAAAGGAATCCCCCTGCTGATAAGGCTAATAATAAAAATAAAAAAAGAGGGATAAGGCTAGCAAATGTGGGGTTCATTGATTGTTTTAATACGGTAAGAAAAAACCGTTATTTAACACTTCTGGCTATTGTCGTGATTCTAACATTCATGGTTGCGACATTTATTGATTACCAATTCAAAACTGTAATTGATATACACGAGGAGAGAATGGACCGAATGACTGCTTTACTTGGATATTTTTATGCCGCATTGATGCCTTTTCCTTTTTTTATTTCACTTCTGATGACAAGTACCATCATCAAGCGTTTTGGCATTCGTTTGACTTTATTGGTTTTCCCTCTGGTATTACTCCTCTGTGCTTTTGGAATTGGCCTTTGGCCGACTATTGTTTTTGCAATCGCCATTAAAGCCGGCGACAAGAGTCTCTCTTTTTCCCTTAACCAGTTTACAAGGGAACTTCTTTATATTCCTATATCACCAGAGATTAAGTATAAAGCTAAAGTATTTATTGATATGTTTCTCAACAGGTTTGCTAAAGGCCTAGGAGCATTGATACTTATGATTTTTATCTTCCTCCCTTCTGGCTTGGAGGAAAGATCTAATTTGTTGGAAAAGTCCAATGTATTGGTAAAACCTGATGTGCTGGAAAAAACTGATGCGTCAACAAGACCCGATGAATTGGAAAAGCCCAATGTATTGGCAAAACCTGATGTGCTGGAAAAAACTGATGCGTCGACAAGATTCGATGAATTGGAAGAGCCTGATATAAGAGAAAAAAGAGTTAGAATCGTGAGTGCTATTTCTTTAGTTTTTATTTTAATTTGGATTTTCTTTAATCTGAAAGTAAGCAAGGAATATACCAATACCATCAAAAAGAAATTGGAGTTGAAGTGGGACCGGGCGGATAGATTAGTGGCTGAAAAGGTGGACGTGGATTATACGAAATTAATCTTTGATACCATTGAGAGCAAGAATCGGAGCTCAGTCTTATATGCGATGAATCTTTTCGATCTGATAAAACAGGATAAGCTCACCCCAGAAGTAAAAAAATTAATTTCCTTCAAATCTGATGAAGTGAAAATTTCTTCATTAGGAGGCCTTTTTGAATCCGGGGAGACAGTTTGGCTTCCAGAGTCAGAAGACGCTCAGGAAGAGGAAGTCCTGGAAAAAGATATTGGAGAGATAATGTCTCTGGACGTTTATCAGGAAGTCATGAAAGACTACGTGGAGAAGGCGTTGACGGATAAAAGCATAGAGTCGGAGACGACAAGGATGGAAGTCGCCAAAGCCTTAGGACTGATGGATGCTCATTCTCTTCTCTCTCAGAAACTTGAGGAACTCCTCTGGGATGAATCGCCAGAAGTGAGCAGATATGCTCTTGAAAGTGTGGCAAAACTCAAGAAAAAAGAATATGTTCCTGTCTTGATCCAAAAGTTGATCAGTCCTATAACCAGGGGAGATGCTTGTTCTGCCCTTGAAAAATACGGCTCAAAGATTGTTGGTACTCTTGCCGATTATATGGGAGATAAGGAAGAGGATTTGGAGCTGCGAAAAAGAGTGGCCTCAATTTTAGCCAGCATTGGAACCCAGGATGCCGCAGATTTTTTGGCCTGGGAACTGGAGGGAGACAGGAAAGATATGGATGCTGAACTTATCGATTCCCTGGATAAGGTCCGCTCTGAAAAGCCTGATATTCAATTTCAAGAAACGATTGTCAGGGCTAAAATATTTAAAGAAATAAAGAGATACTGCCAGGACCTTATAGAACTCTACGATTTAATATCTTTGGGGAAAAAGGAGGAAAGGGAGAAAAACCTTCAAAAAGATCTGTCCGTTTCCTTCATGAATACTTTTAGGTTGTTAGGTCTTATTTATCCCCATGAAGATATTATTAAGGCTTTCCAGAATATAAGAACAGAGACAAAAGATTCAGTGGCTTATGCAGTCGAGCTTCTTGATAATATTCTGGAGAAAGAGATGAGAGATGTTGTCTTTCCCCTTGTTGAGGACCTTCCTCTTGAGGAAAGAGCGAAAAGATGCCTGAATCTCATAAAGATTCTTCTTGATAAGTAAAAAAAATGGCTAAAAGATTTTTCCATAAAACCTTAACCCGCTTTGTTGAGGTTAGGCCTGAGGAAACAACTATCACTTTACTGATGTTTTTTTATTTTTTCCTGATCACATCTTCGGCTTATATCATCAAACCCGTCAAGACCTCTCTTTTCCTGGAGAAGCTCTCATATAAAAATCTTCCATATGCCTATCTTCTAACAGCGCTTTTAATCGGCTTTGTTGTTACCTTAAACTCAAGGTTGCTGCGAGGCATGAAGAGGCATGTTTACATATCTCTCAGCTTGGCATTTTTCATAGTTTCCCTCTTTATTTTCTGGTTGATTTTCACTCATGGAAGTAGTTGGTTCTCTTCTACTACTTTGAAGTGGATTTCTATGATTTACTGGCTCTGGGCAGATATCTTTTTAATCACCTCCATCACTCAATTCTGGATTTTAATCAATGATATCTATACTCCTCGTCAGGCAAAAAGGCTGGTTGGTTTTTTAGTCAGCGGAGGTCTTTTAGGCGGAATAGTAGGGGCATTTATTGCTTCTAAATTGGCTATAAAAATCGGAACCGAAAACCTCCTTTTGATTACTCCTTTTATGCTTGGTGCCTGCCTTGTACTCGTCAATGTTATTTCTCGATTCATTAAAAGAAAAAAAAGAGAGGAAGTTCAGGATTCGAGAGTTCAGAAAAAACTGAAAACTGGATACGGTAAGAGTTTTCGTTTGTTAATAAAAAATCGTCATTTGATATTTTTGAGCGGGATCGTGGTTGTGGCAATAATTGTAACAACTCTGATTGATTTTCAGTTCAACTCTTTTGTAGAGGCGCAGTTTACGATATCCTCTAATGGCGGAAGTATTGTTCAAAAGGATGCGATAACTTCTTTTCTTGGAACCTTTTTTACAGTATTGCAAATATTTGCCTATGTATTGCACATCTCATCAACCAACCGGATCTTGAAAAATTTTGGAATCCGTATTGCTCTTTTAATCACTCCTTTATTTTTATTGATCGGTTCTGTCGCTTTTTTCTTTGCTCCAGTATTTCCCGTCGCGGTCCTTATTAAAGGTTCTGATAAAAGTCTTGCTCATTCGCTCAGTCAATCTGTCAGGGAGCTGCTGTACATCCCGATACATCCTGATATTAAGTACAAAGCGAAGGTGTTCATCGACATGTTCATGAATAAATTTGCCAAGGGATTAGGAGCATTACTCATCCTATTGTTTTTATCGATTTTCCATTTAGAGAACGGGGATATAAGCTCCGTTGTTAAATACATGTCTATTCTCGTCGTCTTTTTTACAGTGATATGGATTATCCTCAATCTTCAGGTCACCAAAGAATATGTGAATATAGTGAAAAAGAGCCTGAAGATAAAGTGGCAGGATGCTGACAAATTAATAGGAGAAAAAATCGATGTAGATGTGACAAAATTAGTTTTCGATACTCTTGAGAGCAAGAAAAGAAGTTCGGTTTTATACGCCATGAATCTTTTTGACCTGGTTAAGAAAGAAAAAATGAGCCCTGAGCTAAAAAAAATCATCTCCTACAAATCAGATGAAATAAGAGCAAGTTCTATGGATTCCCTTCTAGAATTGGATGGAGAGGTTTTAGTGCCGGAAATGGATGATTCTCTGGAAGAAGAAAACCTTGATGTTCAGGTGAATGAAATCATGTCTCTTAGTGTTTATCAGGAATTGATGAAAGACCGCATCGATAAAATCATAGGTGAAGAAGGTCAAGAAGCAGAAGTATCCAGGATGGAGGCAGCCAAAGTTATGGGAATGATGAAGTCATCTCCCTCCCTCATTCATAATCTTAGTAAATTGCTTAGAGATGACTCTTTAGAAGTCATCAGTTATGCGATTGAGAGCGCTGGAAAGCTAAAAAGAAGGGAGTTTGTTCCTTTTATTATTCGACATCTGAGTAAACCCTCCACTCAGCAAATTGCCAAGAATGCTTTAATAGAATATGGAAACAGAATTACAGGAACATTAAAGGATTATTTATATGATTCTGAAGAGGATAATCAGGTGAGGAAAGCCATCCCAGATATCCTGGCTCAAATAGGCACTCAAAGAGCAGCAGATTTATTAGCTTTAGAATTAAAAAGAGAAAATAAGGATGTGGAAGCAAGCATCATTGAAGCTATGTATAAGATGAGATTGAAAGATCCCCAGATTTCTTTCCAGAAGAAGAAAATCATATCTGAAGTCATTCTGAAAATAAAAGAATGTTACTTGATCTTGATGGAAATCCATAATTTTATGGGCAATAAGAAAAAAGAGTTATTGGTTAAAGATTTAGAGAATAAGTTAGCTCAATCTCTAAGGTACATTTTTGAGTTGCTGAGTCTTATATACTCTCAGGAAGATATGATTAAAGCCTATCAAAATATTTGTACCGGGGCAAAAAAGGCAATCGATAATTCTATTGAACTTCTCGAAAACTTATTAAAGAGAGAAATAATTGAAGTACTCATGCCATTGATCGATGATATCCCTTTGGAAGATAAGGTCAGGAAGTGCAAAAAGATGCTTAAGGCCCTGGAGAAGATGGAATCGAATCTCAACGTTTAACTTTTTT
>JAGLWV010000340.1 GCA_023133225.1 Candidatus Aminicenantota bacterium
CTCCAGGCTCTTCTCTCCTCCGGAGAAATGGCGATGGAAAAGCTGACTGAGTCAGAACTGTCCGATTTCTGGAATGTTGTTTTTTTTGCTTCACAGTTTGAAGAGGAGGTGCTGCACTCCATTCGTGCTCTTGAATTTTCACATCTGGCCAAATATTCTTTCAGCCTCTGTCAAAAATTCAACAGCTATTACCACGTCTATTCCATTCTGGCAGAAAAGAATAAAGAAGTGAAAAGGATTCGTATCCTGACCATTTATTATATCAAGGAAGTGCTTGAGCGGGCTCTTTCTCTCATGGGCATCCTCCAACCGGAATTAATGTAAAAAAAAGTCATTGTGAGGAGTTAAAATATGATCGAAGTTGAACATCTAACCAAAAAATACGGTGAGCTGGTGGCAGTAAAAGACTTAAGTTTTAAAGTCGATGAAGGCAAAATATGGGGTCTTTTAGGGCCGAATGCTGCCGGAAAAACAACGACAATGAGAATCCTCACAGGATATATTCCCGCCACTGACGGGAAAGCCACTGTAGCCAGCCTTGATATCTTCGAGCAATCCAACCAGGTTAAAAAAATCATCGGTTATCTTCCCGAAATCCTTCCCCTCTACCCCGAGATGACAGTTCATTCCTTCCTCAACTTTGTATCAGAAATCAAACAAATTCCCTCCTCTCAAAAAAAAGAGGCTGTAGATAAGGCTGTAGGAATAAGCGGATTGGAATCCGTCCGAGGAAGACTTATCAGGAACATTTCCCGGGGATTCAAGCAGCGGGTGGGTGTCGCCCAGGCCCTGATCCATGACCCTCAAATTCTCATTTTGGACGAGCCAACTCAAGGCCTGGATCCGGCCCAGATCATTGAAATAAGGCAGCTCATAAAGTCTTTAAAAGGAGAGCGCACCATTCTTATTTCGACTCATATCCTTGCCGAGGTGACTCAGGTATGTGATGGAGCCGTAATCATCAACGAGGGCATCCTTATGGCCTCAGGCTCTCTGGAAGACCTCACAGCCTCTTTCAAAGAAAAGGAAGGAGTGGCTATCAAGCTCAGAGAGGAAGGAAAAGAGGTTCTATCGCTTTTTGGAAAAATTCCTGGAGTTGCCAGGGTTAGCCTGGAAGACGACGAGTTCAAGATAGAATGGGCCAAAGGAAAAGATTTCCGGGACGAAGTCACAAGGCTCATCGTAGAAAAAGATCTGGGCCTTATCGAAATGAGACCTCTAGGCATAGGTATCGAAGACCTCTACATCAGGATTATTTCAGGAGGTATCGAACAATGAAAAACATATGGGCAATATGTAAAAAAGAAATAAAAACCTACTTTACCTCTCCCATTGCCTATGTCATTATCACTGTTTTTTTGGTTTTGACTGGATTTTTCTTTTACCCTCTCATCTTGTGGTTTAACTCCCAATCTCTCCAGATGGCAAGAAATCCATACTATTATCAACAACTCAACATCAATCAGATGGTCTACTCACCCTTCTTTCACAACATAAGCATCATCCTCCTCTTCATGATCCCTCTCCTCACCATGCGCCTTTTCTCAGAAGAAAAGAAAAGGCAGACAGATGAGCTGCTCTTCACCTCCCCCATTTCTGTTAACCAGATAATTTTTGGAAAATACTTTGCATCTCTTTTTGTCCTTGTTGTGATGCTGTTTTTAACCGGACTCCTCTCTATCTTCACTTTTGTCTTTGGGAATCCGGAGATTGCGCCGATCCTCATTGGCTATCTCGGCCTCTTTCTCATGGGAGCAGCCTTTATCGCTATTGGAATTTTCTTCTCTTCACTGACTGAGAACCAGATCGTCTCTGCCATTTTAACGTTTGGCGCACTCCTTCTCTTCCTGATCCTCAACTGGACCTCCCCTTCTGCCGGAGGAATGTGGAAGGACGTTCTCGATTATCTATCTTTTTTTCAGCATTTCAACGACTTAACGCGGGGAATCCTGGACACAACAGATTTGGTGTATTACATCAGTTTCATTTTCTTGGGGCTCTTTCTCACACACTCTTTCATTCAGTCCCGGAGATGGAGATAAACAATGGATAAAATAAGGAACAATTT
>JAGLWV010000341.1 GCA_023133225.1 Candidatus Aminicenantota bacterium
CTGACAGTATCTTCTGTGGGGACCAAGCCGCTTTTGGAGTCGTCGACAGAGATGATCCCTATGATTTTTCCCTTTGAATCTTTCATGGCGACGAGAAGGTTGTCTTCTCTGTGCCAGGAGCCGGCTTTTTCCGGGTATAGTTTTTCTCCGGGTATGAGCGCTTTTTTGTCGAGCATTCCCTTTTGGGTGTGAGGTATGTAGCACGACTGATTGCCGAGTTTAATGCCTTTTTCGAAGTATTTCAGGTATTTATCCCTCGGCATCCTGACCTTCTTCACTCTATCCATGTCAGCTTTTTTTATGCCTTTGGAGCCGATTATTTGCCGGAAGGGCGGGCGGTTTATGAAGTAAGATATGAGCACCCTCTTGAAATCCGAAATATCGACAACAGCCTGGGTGATGTTTCTGAAGAGCTCCTTTTCATCTTCGATGGACAGGATATCCGCGGATATTTCCGAGAAGCTTGCAAGCTGAGTATATATTGTTTTTAACTTTTCTTTTGCCCTTTTGCTATTGGTGATGTCTAAATACACAGCCATGGCAAGGGGCTCTTCTTCAGCAAAGATTGCGGGAAAAATGGAGCACCAGACATGCCGGACTTCACCAGATTTTTTGGTGACTTTCCATTCCTTGAGAGGAGAAGGCTTATTGTTGAGGATAGTGTATCTGAGATATTTTTTGAACTCTCTCTCATGGGATGAGGAAAGGAGAAGGCTGCCAAAGGTTTTCCCAATAGCCTGCCTCTTTGTATACCCGAACAGTTTTTCCGAGTAGCGGTTCCAGAATACAATCTCCCCATTTTTCTTGTATCCCTGGAAGCCGAGGTTCGCGGCATTGTAGAGGAGGTTCCACAGCGTCGATTTTGTCTTTTCAGTCTCTTTATAAAGCTGGTCGAACTTTTCAACCAGTTTTTTTCTTTCGGTGATGTCTCTGGCAAATCCCCGGAACAGGACGCCGTTCCCGTCTTTATCCGTTTCCCTTTTGAAATGTATCTCCAGGGGAATTTTCTTTCCGCTGGAGCTGATAATTTTGACCTCTAAAGGTTTCGTTGGAACTTTTCCCGCGTCGTACCGGAAATATTTTTTAATGGAGTCTTTATGCTTCGGAGCTAAAATCCTCTGGATCGTGCTTTTCAGCAGTTTGGAGGCGGAATATCCTGTTATTTTTTGTACAGCTTGGTTGATGAAAAGGAAGCGGCCTCTGCGGTTAATGGTAAAAATTATGTCAGGAGATTTATTGATTAAGGCGGAGAGATCCTCTACGAATTCTTTCGGAGTTTCCCTGGCGGAGGTAGACTTCTGGGGCCTGGTTCGGGGTAAAACGTGCGTTTCTTTACGCGCTGCCAATTTTACTCCTTTATTGAATAGAACTTTCCATCTTAGAGAAAAATATGTCAAATTGAGAAATAAGTAAATCACCTAAAAGGATGATATTCGAGGGGGTTCTCCTCCCCTTTTGGGACTAATCAGGCATAAGAGTTGGGAAATAAGAGACGATTCTTATGGATAATTTACCTGGTTGACACTCCCCTCATTAATTATTATCCTATTGCCAAGATAGGTAAGAGGGCAAATTATTGACTATTAAATGTCCAAAATGTCATTCAGCCAATACTGACACTGCACGTTTTTGTAGCAATTGTGCAACCTCTCTTCCTTCCTTAGAGGAAATCCCCGTCTCCCATACAAAAACCCTCGAAACACCAAGAGAAGAATTCACCAGAGGGACTACTTTTGCTAATAGGTATGAATTCATGGAGGAACTTGGAACAGGGGGTATGGGGAAAGTCTATAAAGTATTCGATAAGAAGATAAAGGAGGAAGTGGCTTTAAAGATCCTGAAGCCTGAGATCGCCTCTGATGAGAAGACCATTGAACGCTTTAGCAACGAATTGAAGCTTGCCCGCAAGATCAGGCATCAGAATGTGTGCCAGATGTTTGACATCAATGAAGAGGAAGGCACCCATTACATCACAATGGAATACGTTCCCGGTGAGGATTTAAAAAGCTTCATCAGAAGAGTAGGTCAATTACCCGCTGGAAAAAGTATTTCCATTGGTAAACAAGTATGCGAAGGGCTGTCCGAAGCTCACAGGCTTGGAGTTGTGCACCGGGAT
>JAGLWV010000342.1 GCA_023133225.1 Candidatus Aminicenantota bacterium
AGCCTCCAAGTTTATTCTACCATTTTCAGGGAAAATAAAAAAGCCCCTTCCACCGGAAAGGCGGAAGGGGCTTTGAACGTGTGCTTGAAATCTACATTCTTTATTCTTTAGAACTGGAACCTGATACCGAATCTTAAGACCAACGGATTGAGACTTTCATTTGGCTCTCCGATACGTGTTGAGGGGTAATATCTAGGCGTAGGATAGTTGACGTAGTAATCTCCATATTCCGTCGTTCGCTGTCTGTTCATTGTCTGATTGTTCAGAGCGTTGAACGCATCACATGAGATCCAGACTTTACCGGTATCTCCGAGTGACAGCATCTTCTCCAACTTCAGATTCAAAACCCACATAGTAGGGAGTCTGGGTTCAGTTTCATTGGTTCTCATCTCAATACTGGCACTTTGACTTCTACTATTGGGAAGGGTGGTATCGAACATATAAAACCATTCGTCTACGAGCATGCCTTCGCGGCCAGATAGCGACATGGAAACGTTGAATCCGTAAGGAAGCGCGTACATACCTTGAAGTTTAAACATCCAGCGCGAGAACATGGGAACACTTATTTTTCCGCTTGATCCTCCCATTGAATTGGTATACATCTGCTTATCAAAAGCCCACATGTTAGTAGGATTTGTGTAGCCCTCTCCGTAATAATTCTTCTGCATCTGATAGGTAAAAGAGCCGCTGAGCATCCATCTGTTGGAGAAGCGCTTGTTCCACCTGAAATCGATACCCCAGTATTTGGAGTGGGTGTCGGGCCTATTTGTGTCATAGTGGTAATCGGTGCGACCATTCTCGGGATTATCTTTCCGAACCCACCAATCTCTTCCCGCTGCCTCTAATGTACTGATCGGGGTTCCATAACTGTACTCTCCTACAGTATCAGGAACAATCTCATCAGGAATTTGGCCAGCTATCATGTAGTCATCTTTGTCTCTTATGTGCCCAAGCATAGCAGGAGGAAAATAATTTGAATCGGCTGGATCTAAGAGAGCCCGTGTTCCAAAGGTTGTCAACTCACCTGCATTATCATACTGTGGATAATAACTTTGACCCCAAGACCGTCTGGAGTCCCATCTGTAGGTGAAGTCTATTCCAACTCCAAAATCAGCAAAAATTTCTCTCTCAATAGAAAAAAGCATATCATAATCTAAGTGGTGCTTCCAAGCGGGATCCACAAAACCGTAATTTTCGGACAGATAATCAGTGGGGTCTGCATCTATTTTGTCCCAATCGTATCCACCCCAATATCTGCCTTTCGTATTCTCCGCAATGGTGCTATCGACAATCCAATTGCCAGCAGCATCCCATGGCTGGAAGACCGGCCTTGCCGATTGATCATGGTCCGCCCACCAGAGTTCATTCCAATCGACGACGTTGTCTCCGTTTCCACCATAGGCTGCCTGATCACCCCACCAAAATCTTATCCATGGATAAACTCCACTTTGGGTCCAGTTGCCAACTGACAATGGTCCACCTGGATAGACAGCAAAGGCGGCTTTGGCGATTGTCTTGCCATCTCCAAAAACATCAAAAGTGATTCCCACTCTTGGGGAAATGGTCCAGAACTTGAAGGCATCGGGAGTCTCTGCAAAAGGTCGGGTCCTTTCTGTCAGAATGTTGGAAATTTTTGTTTGTGTATCGGAAGAAAACCACGTCTGCGCTATTTCATAAAAATTATCGTGCCAGTCACCTTCCACGTCTTCTAAATACAGGCCGCGGGTCGTAAATTCCTTAGCGTAATCCACTTCTTTGTCCACTCTCAACTGGAGATTAAAGTTCAAACGTCCCATTGAAATGATGTCCTGGAAATAGAACGCTGTGCGATCGGTGCCGTCTTCATAAAAAAGATCGTTGCTGCCGATATCAAGCCTTCTAAAACCATCGGGGGGAATATCGCGGATTCCATCAGGTGCGGCCGGCCCCACGGTTCCACCAACATTCCAGTCGAACTGAGTATTGTAATAGCCGTGTCTAAAATAGACATTACCGCCATATCCGCCTACCCATGATCTCTGGTTGTTATTGAGCTCTGCTCCTATTTTTATCTCATGAGATGTCCCGAACAGATCATCCAGGTAATAGATCGCTTGAACAACGCCAAATTGGTGAGGTCTTCCTGAAAAGAAATATGAACTATAGCGGAGATTTCCCCAGGGATCATTGTAGATGCCATTCGTATAATCATACCAGCGGGGATTTTTCATCTCTTCGTCTGTCCCTGGCCACAGGCCAAATCCTGCATCGGTAAATCCGTATCTTGCAGACAGAAAAAGATTATCTCCGAACATGTGCTCATCTTGGAGTTTGAAGATCGGGCTTCCCCAGTGGTATTTTCCGTGCTGGTTACGTCCAGCAGGATTAGATGAGGTGGTATCCCTTCCGTATTTTTTCTTGTCTCCCGCATGGATGAAGATTTCAGCTCTATTGCCTTCGATAAGCTGGAAATTGAGCTTTCCTGCCATGTTGTTCAGAAAGGTGTCATCCTTTCCGCCTGTGATAACCGTGGTTTTGATCTGTTGGACACCATAAGAACCCCACCACCAGACTTTGTCTTTGATGAGGGGGCCTCCCATATTGAATCCGAAATCCTTGATATCTCTTATGCTGCAGTATCCTGCTTTTTCGCTGTAGTTCGGATTCAATTCGGGGTAGTCCGGATGAAAAACCGCTCTTACGTCCTCAAAATCAGTTCCGCTGGGCTTCCCCTGGAAATACGAATCCGTTAAGAAAAATCTCCCGCCGAAGCTGAACTTGTTTCCACCTCTTTTGCTAACGAAGGAAACGACTATGGAGCGTTCCCGGTGCTCGATATCTGTCATGCCGGTGGTGACGCTGATCTCCTCAAACATATCAAAATCAAAATACGTCGGAGAAGAAATTGAGCTCATGTCCGTGATATTGATTCCATCCATAACCCACGAGTCAGTGGTTTCCCCTTTTGAAACAAAAGAGGCCTGCTGGCCGGATTCACTTCCTCCTACGTTTTCCCTGTCGACCAAAATTCCAGGAAGCATCTGAAGGATGACCCATGGATCTCTTGCGCTGGGCAGCGACTGAAGCATCTGGAGGTTAGCGGTATGAGTGATCATTGTCCTTTTCGGCGTAACAACGGGCGTAGCTGCAATGACCGTAATTTCTTCTTCCAGTGCTCCTACTTCCATGACAACCGTGATTTCTGCAGTCACTCCCATATTTACGATAACACCTGTTTCCACCTTGGTCTTGAATCCTGCGATTTCTGCCCTGACCTCATACTGATTTCCTGGAAAAAGAGATAGAAATCTGAATTTTCCAGCAGCAGAGGTCACAGCAGCCACGGGAGCTGTGGTGGGACCCGACAGGGTTACGCTAACCCCTGGCAAAGGATTTCCTTCATCGTCAACAACTGTGCCGTAGATGTTTCCGGTTCTTATTTGTGCTGCTAATGGAAGAGCGAGCATACACACAAAAAGAACCGCTAAAAATTTTCTCATTCACAATCTCCTTTATACCCCCTCCTTTAGGGGGCAAGTTGTTGATTACCCTAGAGTGAAAATTTTCACCCCAACCATTACCTTTTTTTTTATTTCTTACCTGTTATCAGCCTCCTTTCTAAAAGATTTAAATTTTGTTAAGTGTTAAGTGCAATTTTTGTGCCAAAATATCACTTTCTTTTTCTATTGTTTTCAATAACTTATATTTATGGTCAATCCTGGATAATTCAAATAAATGAATTTTATTCAAATAATTGGATTTTTTGCCTTTCTTGTCATAATTTAGTTTTAGGGTGGGTACAATTTATAGATATAAATACTCGATGTCAAGACATATATT
>JAGLWV010000343.1 GCA_023133225.1 Candidatus Aminicenantota bacterium
TTTCTCCATTCTACGGGTCAGTTCCACAAGGGAGGTCCGAACAAGGGACTCTTCCTGCAAATTGTTGATGAATCGAAGGTCGATGTGCCTATCCCTGAAACAGACTATGATTTTGCAAACTTGATCAAAGCCCAAGCTCTGGGAGATTATCAGGCCCTTAGGCAAAGGGACAGACGGATTATCCGTGTCAATCTGAAAACAGATATTTTAGGCGGTCTCAGGAGCCTTCAGGACTTGATACGAAGTTAAAGACGAGGGAAAATGAGGCTCATTAAAGGAAATTCAAAAAAAAGGGGATAGAAAATGGAATTAGCAATGGTCGGTCTCGGACGAATGGGTGCCAATATGATTGAAAGGCTTTTGAAAGGTGGCCATAGTGTGGTGGGCTATGCTCGTACTCCAGAAAAGGTTCAGCGGATTGTCCAGAAAGGTGCCGAAGGCGCACATTCTCTGGAAGAACTTGTCTCCAGGCTGTCTTCCAGGCGGATTATCTGGCTGATGATTCCAGCCGGAAAGCCAGTCGATAAGACCATCGAGGCACTTATCCCTCTCTTAGACACAGGAGATGTGATCATCGATGGTGGCAACTCCTTCTATAAGGATACACTGCGCCGGGCTGAAATACTCAAAGAAAAAGATATCCGATATGTCGATGCCGGAACCAGCGGGGGAATCTGGGGTTTGACCGAAGGCTACAGTCTGATGATAGGTGGGGATAAGGAGACAGTGGAATTCCTCCGCCCCATTTTTGAAACACTGGCACCTGCTCACGATAAAGGATGGGGCCGTGTAGGACCCAGCGGAGCCGGTCATTTTGTAAAGATGGTCCATAACGGTATTGAATACGGCATGATGCAGGCCTACGCTGAAGGCTTTGCTCTCATGGAGGGGAAAGAAGAATTCAACCTTGACCTGCATCAGATAGCCGAGCTCTGGAGGTATGGAAGTGTTGTTCGTTCCTGGCTTCTCGATCTGACATCTGAGGCACTGGAGGAAAATCCAGACTTAGAAGGAATCTCCCCCCAGGTCTCAGAATCCGGTGAGGGCCGATGGACAGTTATCGAATCCATCGAGCAGCATATGGCTGCTCCGGTGATCACTTTATCGCTTCTGCAGCGTTTTCTCTCCCGCGAAGAAAAAGGATTTTCCAATAAATTGCTGGCTGTTCTCAGGAATAAGTTTGGCGGCCATGACATTAAGAAAAAGGAGAAGGGATGATGGATTTTTCTGTGGACCGTCACCTCTTTGTGATCCTGGGAGCGACAGGCAACCTTTCCTTTCTAAAGCTTCTTCCTTCTCTGTACAGGGTGCTCATGGAGAAGAATCTTAAAGATTCCTGTCAGGTTCTAGGCGTGGGCACAAAGGACTTAGGAGATGAAGGCTTCAGGGAAAGAGCAAGGGAAGCTCTTAAAAACGCCGGGCTCTCTCCTGAGGAGATAAGCGACTGGTGTGATTCCTGTCTCCATTACCAATCCCTCGGGAAAACATCTCAAGGTTATTCAAAACTTGCCGAACGCATTAAGTCTCTGGAAGCCGATCACAAGATTCCTGGAAACCGGATCTTCTATCTTGCTCTTCCGCCTTCACTCTTTCCAACAGCAATGGAGGGAATTGGGGAATCAGGACTGAGCCAGAGTCCTGGGTGGATTCGCATCGTTATAGAGAAGCCCTTTGGAAGCGACCTGTCTTCTTCTCGAGAGTTGAATAGTCTGGCCCGCCGTTATTTTGACGAATCTCAGATATTTAGAATAGATCATTACCTCGGTAAAGAAACCGTACAGAACCTCCTCATCTTCCGTTTTGCCAACACAATCTTTGAATCCCTGTGGAACAGGGACCGTATCGAGAGTATGCAGATTACTATGGCTGAAAGTATCGGAATCGAAGAACGGGCACGCTACTATGACCGGGCCGGAGCTCTTCGGGATATTGTCCAGAATCATCTTGCACAGATTCTCTCTCTGACAGCCATGGAGGCTCCAGCAGTCTTCGAGGCGGATTCAATCCGTGACGAGAAGGTCAAGGTGCTGCGTTCGATCCCACCGATCCGTATGGATGATGTGGTTTTCGCACAGTATGAAAAAGGACAGATTAAAAACAAAGCAGTGCGGAGCTACAGGGAAGAGCCGGGTGTGGCTCCTGATTCCTCCACCGAGACTTTCATCGCTATGAAATTGGAAATTGACAACTGGAGGTGGCAAGGGGTTCCCTTTTATCTTCGAACAGGAAAACGCCTTCCCCGCCGGAACACTCAGATCGTTGTGAATTTTCGCCATCCTCCTATCTGCATATTTAAGCCTCACAGTTCCTGTCAAATCCAGTCAAACAGGCTTTTGATCACTCTCCAGCCTGATGAAGGGTTTCATCTCTTTTTTGATGTGAAAGAACCGGAAGAGCCTTTAAGGTTAAAAACTGAGAGCCTGCACTTCCATTATAAAGATGCCTTTGGTCCTTTGTCGGACGCATACCAGACTTTGATTCACGATATCCTCAAAGGAGACCAGACTCTCTTTGTCCGGGCCGATGAAGTGGAGACTTCCTGGGAGTTGTTCACTCCTCTCCTTGAAAAGGATATGCCTATCTTTTCCTATGAAGCGGGTACCTGGGGCCCAAAGGAAGCAGACCAACTCCTCAAACGGGATGGAAGGACATGGATCAATCCTTAAAGCCGGAAATATACATTTTTAATAGTCTGGAAAAAGCGAGCCAGGCCCTTGCTGAGAGGATTATGAAAATAAGCAGTGATGCAATCACGAAAAAAGGCAAGTTTGCACTGGCTCTTTCAGGTGGCAGGACTCCGCGTCGTCTTTACAGTCTTCTTGCTTCCGAATATGCGGACAAGATTATATGGGAAGCAGTCCATCTCTTTTGGGGAGATGAGCGCTGTGTTGCGAGAGATCATCCTGACAGTAATTATGCGATGGCTTATCAAACGCTCCTTTCGAATATTCAGATACCTGCTCAGAATATCCACCGCATTCATACAGAGCTCCATCCTCCAGAGAAGGCTGCCGAATCATATGAGGAAATGTTAAGGGAGTTTTTTAATAATCCGGAAGATAAAGTTTTAAGTGCTTTTGATGTGATACTTCTCGGTGTAGGGCCGGATGGCCATACGGCCTCTCTTTTCCCGCAAAGCCCGGCGCTGGAAGAAAAAAGTCGATGGGTTGCTGCTGTCGATGCGCCTCCTTCTTTTTCGACGAGGCAAAGGATTACCATGACTTTTCCTTTGATGAACAGGTCTAGAGCTGCTATTTTTCTTGTCTCCGGAGCCGAAAAAAATACTGTGGTCGAGATGATCCTGGAAGAGCCTGATAGGGCAACAAAGATTTATCCGGCAGCAAGAGTCCAACCCAGAGAAAGGCTTGTGTGGTTTATTGGAAAAAAAGAATAAAATGATATATCCTATATATTTTATATTATTAAAAGGAAGGATATTCTGAATTTTTCATCTCTTTTGGAGCTTTCATGATATATGAAGAAAAAAAAGAAGGAGGCTACCGTGAATGATTTCGAAATTCGCCTTCACAGAGATTGTGGATCTGATCTAAATGGCTCTGGGATAAAAGTCATTCAGGTCAACATAGGTTTTAGATGCAATCAGAACTGTAAGCACTGCCATCTGGATTGTGGGCCTTTACGCGAAGAAATGATGGATTGGGAAACAATGAGTGAGGTGCTGAAGGTTGCACGTGCCATTCAGCCTGAACTGGTAGATATTACAGGAGGTGCGCCGGAGATTCATCCTCTTTTCAGAAAATTCGTAGAAGATCTTTGTAGAGACGGCCATACCGTCCAGGTCCGGACTAATCTCACAGCACTTCTTGAGCCGGGGATGGAGGACCTGCCTCAGTTTTTTAAAGAGAAAAAAGTTCATATTGTGGCATCTATGCCCTGTTATCTGGAAGAAAATGTCAATGCTCAAAGAGGAAATGGAGTCTACAAGAAAAGTATCCAAATGATCAAAAAGCTTAACGAGCAGGGATACGGAAAAATCCATGAGCTTCCCCTGTTTTTGGTCTACAATCCCGGCGGTCCCTTTCTCCCTCCAGATCAAGCCCAACTGGAAGGGGATTACAAACGGGAACTTTTCAACCGATTCGGCATTCATTTCACTAGCCTTTACACTCTGGCAAACATGCCCATCGGACGTTTTTGGGAAGGGCTAAAAAATCAGAAAAAAGATGATGAGTATATGCAACTTCTCGTAGAAGGCTTTAACTGTCAAACTGTGGAAGCCCTCATGTGCCGCTACCAGATTTGCATTGCCTGGGATGGTACCCTCTACGATTGTGACTTTAACATAGCTTTAAAACTTCCTGTAAGAGAAGGATTACCAAACTATATCAAGGATTTTAACCCTGGAGTCCTTTCAAATCGAAGAATTGTCACTGGAGTGCATTGTTTCGGCTGTACAGCAGGTTTGGGTTCCTCTTGTGGTGGATCTCTGACATCCAATTAATTTGAAAAACTAGAGGGAAAGCACACTTGAAGCCAACTGATCCAAGTAAAAACGCACACATTTCCTCTTCATCTGCCCCGCGCAAAAAGAGCATCTGGAGGCCCATTGTCTTAGGTTTCATCATTATTGCTTTAATGGTCCTGTCCTATGTCTTTAACCTGGGAGGGCGCCTGGGGGAGCTTCGGGAATGGATCCTTTCCTTAGGCTCGTATGGACCTCTTGTCTACATCTTGATTTACATTGTGGCAGTCGTTTTCGCTATCCCCGGCTCTATTATCACAATCTTGGGTGGAGTTCTTTTTGGCTCTGTTGTGGGGGTTGTGGCAGTCAGTATTGGCTCTACCATCGGGGCAAGTTTAGCATTTCTGATTTCCCGTTATGTGGCTAGGGAAGCTATCGTGCAAAGGTTCGAAAGCAATAAAAAATTCCATCGCCTTGACCAACTGACAAAAGAACATGGCGCCATCATCGTGGCCATAACCCGCCTCTTGCCGTTCTTCCCCTTCAATCTTCTCAATTACGGATTCGGTCTCACCCAGGTGCCTTTCTGGACGTACGTTTTCTGGTCCTGGGTGTGCATGCTTCCTGGAACTGTTTTGTATGTGGTGGGGACGGATGCTGTGGTCAGTGCCATTTCTGAGAAGCGGATTCCCTGGGGCTTGATCATTATTTTTGTCATTATCCTTGGTGTCATCACAATATTAGTGAACCAGGCAAGGAAGAAATTAAAATCGAAGGAGGGTCATCAGAAATGAAGAGTGAAATCATTGTTTTACCTGAGGATGAACATAACCGCGGCCTTGTTAAAAATGCCCATCCCTCAGATTGGGTGAATCCTGAGCCTGCTCCCCGATACAATCTGGTAGTGGTGGGAGCCGGAACCGCAGGGCTTGTATGTTCTGCAGGAGCTGCCAATCTTGGGGCCCGCGTTGCCCTCGTAGAAAAACACCTCATGGGAGGCGACTGTTTGAATTACGGATGTGTTCCTTCCAAAGCGATTATCCGCTCCTCTCGCGTTCTGGGAGAGGTAGAAGGAGCTTCTCATTTTGGCGTGAATCCGTCAGACTCGGTTCAGGCTGATTTTTCTCAAGTTATGGAGCGCATGAGGCGCCTTCGAACCAAGATCAGCGAGCATGATTCTGTCTCCCGTTTCAAATCTCTAGGAGTGGATGTCTTCCTTGGAGAAGGACGCTTTATTGGACGAAACAGTCTGGGAGTCGATGGGAAGACCTTGAAATTTAAGAAAGCTGTTATCGCGACTGGAGCAAGCCCCTTCCATCCTCCTATCGAAGGATTGGATGAAACAGGCTTTTTGACCAACGAGACAGTGTTTTCTTTGACGGAAAAACCCGGTCATTTAGCGGTGATCGGTGGAGGTCCGATCGGGTGTGAGCTTGCCCAGGCTTTCCGCCGGTTGGGTTCTCAAGTGACAATCCTGCAGAGGAATGACCAGTTTTTGCCCAGGGAAGACCAGGAAGCTGCAGTACTGTTAGGTAAAACTTTTGAGAGAGAAGGTATTCGCTGCATTTTAGGTGCAGATGTGAAAAAGGTTGAAGTTGTGAATGGTAAAAAAATCATTCATGTTGTAAGCAAAAAAGGAGATGAAAAAATTGAGGCCGATGAGATACTGATAGGTGCTGGAAGAGTTCCGAACGTAGGCAATCTGAACCTTGAGGCTGCAGGTGTGGAATATGACACGCGTAAAGGAGTTCATGTGAATGAATACCTGCAGACGGCAAACCGGAATATCTATGCTGCCGGCGATATCTGTTTTCCCTATAAGTTTACCCATACCGCCGAAGTGTTAGCCCGCATCGTCATCCAGAATGCGCTCTTTATCAGGAGTAAGAAACATAAATCTCTGATCATTCCCTGGTGTACGTACACCGACCCCGAGATTGCTCATGTTGGGATGTATGAGAAAGATGCCCAGGCTAAAGGTATTCCCGTTGAAACTTTTACACGTTATTTTAAAGATGTGGACAGAGCAATATTGGACGGAGAAGATGAAGGATTTATCAAGGTCCATGTCAAAAAAGGCAAGGATAAGATCCTCGGCGCCACGGTTGTGGCCAGACACGCGGGAGAAATGATCAGCGAGATCACCCTGGCCATGGTCGCAGGGAAAGGATTAAAAACACTGGTCAATGTCATCCATCCCTATCCTACCCAGTCTGAAGCTTTCAAACAGGTTGCAGGCCAGTATTATGCCAATAAGTTCAAGCCTTTTATAAAACGCCTTTTGGAGCGCTGGTTTGCCTGGAGGCGATAAAAACAAGCGATGAGTGGGCGAAGGCTTGTCATCTTCACCAGATATCCTGAACCAGGCAAGGTGAAAACACGGGTCATTCCTGCACTTGGTCATGAGGGGGCGGCTTCTCTCCAAAAAGCCATGATCGAGCATACTCTGAGATGGGCAAAATCTCTTTCTAGAAAAAAGCCGGACCTTGTGGAAGTCCGCTTCGAAGGGGGAAGCCGTCGTTTGATGGAGGAATGGCTGGGAGCTGGACTGAGTTATGAACCTCAGGGAGAAGGGGATATTGGAGAGCGGATGGCACAGGCATTCCAGGAAAATTTTCAACGGAGGAAAGGAAAAGTGGTGCTTGTCGGTACAGACATTCCTCAGCTTACAGCCTTCCATGTCAGGATTGCCTTTAAAGCTTTAAAGCGCCATGAGATGGTTATCGGACCCTCGGTCGATGGAGGTTATTATTTGATCGGCTTAAAGGATATGGTGCCTGAACTCTTTAAGTCGATTACATGGGGAACAGCCACCGTTTATGAGGATACAATAGAGAAAGCTAAGAAGCTGGGTATATCTGTCAAGAGTCTGGAGCCGTTACAGGATGTGGATTTTCCTGAAGACCTTCCCGTCTGGGAAAAGGCTTCGAGTCAATATCTTTCCATCATTATTCCCACTTTAAACGAAGAAGGACATTTGCACCAAACCCTTGAGTTTATCGGGCAGATACCTCAGAGCGAGGTATTAGTTGTGGATGGAGGGAGTAAAGACAACACATCACAGATTGCTGAAGAATGGGGAGCAAGGGTCATCACTTCAAAGCCAAGCAGGGGAGTTCAGATGAATGTGGGAGCTTCTGAAGCCTCAGGGGACATTTTCCTTTTTTTACACGCCGACACTATCCTTCCCGATAATTTTTCATTCCTTGTTCGTAAGGTCATGTTAAATCCTGAAATAGCAGGAGGCTCTTTTGCCTGGAAAGTTTACCCGGGCTCGCCTCTTTTAAAGTTTATTGAGAAAACCGTGAACTGGCGAACCCGGTTTCTCCGTTTGCCTTATGGAGACCAGGCCATTTTTGTCAAGGCCTCACTGTTCCGTGAGCTTGGAGGGTATGATGATATACCTCTCATGGAGGATGTCGATTTCATCCGCCGCCTCAGGAAACATGGAAAGCTGGCTTTTATCCAGGTGCCTGTTGTCACTTCACCCCGCCGTTATGAGACTCTCGGACCGGTGCGGACTGTCTTGAGAAACAAAATGATTTTTTTGGGGTATTATTTGAGAGTTCCTCCAGCCCGCCTGGCACGATTTTATTATAAGAAGAAAT
>JAGLWV010000344.1 GCA_023133225.1 Candidatus Aminicenantota bacterium
GATGGCAATAGGGCTTTTGGCTATTCTGGTTGTGGCATTTCTAATGGCGACAACACAAAAAGCGAAAGATTTTTATTGGCCAATTTTAAAAGACAATATTGATGAAGTAAAAAGGCTTATAAAAGATGGTGTTAATGTAAACGAAAAATTCGACCTTGGTAGGAGTCGCGGCTTAACAGCTTTGATTTGTGCTGTAAGGGGTGGTAACGCTGATATAGGTCAATTACTTATAGACGCTGGTGCAGATGTAAATGTAACTTCGGAGGGCTTAACCCTTTTACACATCGCTGCCCTCTGTTTCTATGATAATGAAGCTAAAGCAGTAACTGAACTACTGATTGCGAAGGGTTTGGATGTTAACGCAAAGGCAAAAGGAAGTAGGGAAAATGAGGGTTCGACTCCACTACACGGAGCGGCTGGTAAGGGCCACATTGCGATGGCGGAGGTGCTAATAAAAAATGGAGCTGAAGTGAACGCAAGGTCGCAGTATTCTGGATCAACTCCGTTGGATGTAGCGATAAAGAAAGGACATAAAGAACTGGCTGATTTACTCCGAAAGCATGGGGGGAAATCTGGGAGAAAATGACAGAATTTCAAGGATAAGCGAAAGATAGGGGGCGGGCCTCGATAATCTGCTGAATTTATTATTTATTTCCCCTCTTTTGACTCTGGCATAACAAAAACGGATGGTTCTATTTCTGTGTTGATTTCAATATTTTCAATTTCCATGGACCGGTATCGCTGGCCATATTCTGATTCGATAAGAAAAGGAAATTTCAAACTGTCCACATCTTTATAATTACCGAAAAATGTTTCCAGGCTATTTTTCATTCCAAAATCATAAGTATCACCAGTCATGCCAATTTCCAGAAATGATGTAGCATCAATGTACCAGAATTCAATAGTCGAATCCGCCAGAGTCACTTTGAGTTTATAGCAGTCTTTATCATCAAAAATTTCTTTCCCTTCAAGTTCAACCTGGTGGGATTTTTTTATGTAATTCCAGAAAACCGGTTCAAAAAATCGCTCCCGCAAAGTAACTTTATCCAGGTTGTTTTGTGAAGGAATAATTCGCGGTTTTTCATGTGGCGGTCCCATCAGCGGATTTATCCACCAAGCTTTTTGTCCATCATAGGCATGGACAACAAATTTTTTGATTCTTGTACTATCAAAACGATAAAGGTCCGGTCTTTGGCGCCATATTTTAAAAGGTTCCGGTTCGCTAAAACTGACATATATTCCTTCCATGGTTAAGTTTTCAACTTTGGCCCAATTTTTTGCGCCACCACGTGCCTTAATATTTTTTTGGATGATGTCGTCAATCGTTAGCGTTTTTGTCGAATTGCACCCGTAAGCACAAAACACCAGCAAACTTAAAGATAATACAGATTTGATCATACTTTTCTTTGATTTATTTTGTGAGATCATAGCAGGCCATCTCCTTTTGATTTCTCAGGTAAATTTTTCCATCTGCAAATGTTGGGGAAGTCCAGGATTTGCCTTCAATAACCTGTGCTTGGGCGAGTTCGTTGAATCCTTTTGGAGTTGCCTCGATCATAGCTAACTTACCGCGATCGCTCAGCACAAGCAGCTTTTCATCGGCAATAATCAATGATCCTTTCCCATAACCACGCTTGGACCATTTTCTCTGTGCAGTTTGGGCAACCAAACACTTTAAGGTTGAACTACTAAATCCGTAAATATGGTCTTTGTAATACACTGAGCTATTGAAATGATTTCTCATTTCCTTCTTATGCCAAACTGTATCGATCTTCCCATCTGATAAAACTTGAATAAGCAAACAGCCGTTTTCCACCGAGCTAGAAATAAATACTTTGTTCGGTGGCACAAAAACCGGCATGGCAATGATCTGAGGCAAAGATGGCCCTCGCCAAAGAATTTTGCCATCTGAAGATACAGAGACTGCTTCTTCAAGTATTTTTCTTTCACCATTTTTTTCAATGATGCGTGCAATAGTAAAAACAGATTGTTCCACATTGTTGATGACCGCTGTAAATGGCGAAGAATGACCGGCCATGCTTTCACCAGTTTGCCAGATAGTTTTTCCTGTTTTTTTATTGAGACCAATAAATGCTGAGTTTTTGCCACCTCCATGAATAATTAAGGTTTCGCCCAGAATTAATGGAGAAGTGGAAAATCCTCGCCGTGGCCGCTTGATTTTGAATTTATCTGTGAGTGATACTTTCCAAATTTGTTTTCCGGAATTTATGCTTATACAGTACAACCCACCGTTGGAATCTAGAATATAAGCAGAATCCCCGTTGATGGTTGGTGTGGAACGTGGTCCGTTTCCCATTTCCTCCACAAACATTTTTCCCAGGGCTGTCCGCCAGACTTCTTTACCGGTTGTCTTTTCGAAACTCACCAGGAACTCTTTGCCATCTTCCCCTAATGCTGTGATGAGCTGCTTGCCTGTAATCACGATTCCGGAAAAGCCCTCACCAATGGGCTTTTTCCACACCTGAAAAGGTTGACTACCCTTAGACCAAGCTTTGATAGAAGTATTCGATATCGCAACTCCATCTCGATTGGGACCACGATATTGTGACCATTCATCTTTGCCATCTTCATTCGTGATATTAGAATGACTTGTGGAACTTACAAAGTGAATGAGGAGCAAACACAACAAAATACGTACTGTAAACCTGCATTTTTTAATTATCATAATTCTCCTTTTTTCTGGCATTATACGCTACTCGTGCAGGCCGCACAAATAA
>JAGLWV010000345.1 GCA_023133225.1 Candidatus Aminicenantota bacterium
CCTCATCCGGAAGGCCAAATAGCAGAAGCGCCTCTGTCTTTTATTCACCCGACAGAAAAAGGGCCCCTTCAGGGGCCCTTTTTTTTATCACTTAGCCGGAGTTTTTCAAGAAAGCTTAAAGACTTCTTTTTTTAAAGTGGCTTTTTTGATTCTGTTCTCCTGGGGAAAAACTCCGATTCCAGGCATGCCTGGAACCTTGATTGTCCCCTGACTGCTGATCTCCACCGGCGGCTCGATCAGATCTTGAGCATAGTATCTTTTACTTGCAGAGAGGTCATTGGGAAATTTGAAGTTAGGGAGAGTGGCGAGATGGAGATTGTGAGCCCGGCCTATGCCAGACTCCAGCATCCCGCCGCACCACACAGGAAGCTTCTTTTCCTGACAGAAATCATGAATCTTAAGGGCCTCAACAATCCCTCCTACCCGTCCGACTTTTATGTTAATGATCTGGCAGCTTCCCATTTCATAGGCTTTGCGGGCAGTCTCAACCGAGAGGATGCTCTCATCCAGACAGAGAGGAGTTTTCATTTCTTTCTGCAATCGGCTGTGGTCCCACAAATCATAGGGAGGGAAAGGCTGCTCGAGCATGAGCAGGTTGAATTCATCCAGTTTCTTTAAGGTATCTTTATCATCCAGGCTATAGGCACCATTTGCATCTGCCTGAAGAATAATATCGGGAAACTTCTTCCGTATATCCTGACAGAGAAGAATATCCCATTCGGGCTTAATCTTGATTTTAATCCGCTGGTAGCCTTCCTGGAGAAAAGAATGAATCCTTTCCAGAAGCTCGGACACAGAGTCTTGGATTCCAACGCTGACTCCCGAGGGAATTTCTGTCCTCACTCCGCCGTAAATTTTCCACAGGGGTTTCTCCTTTTTTTTCCCTTCAAGATCCCAGAGGGCAAGCTCCAGTCCTCCCCTGGCCATAGGATGCCCCCGATATTTTTTTGCCTCTCTATAGAAATCATGGGGACTGAAAATGGATTTTTTAAAAACAAGAGGAATAAAAAAATCCTTCAATACATGCCAGGCTGTGGAGGTTGTCTCATAACTGTAGGAAGGATCCTTTTCTGCAACAACCTCTCCATACCCAAAAATCCCGTCAAAACAAATCTTTATAAGAATAAATTCCCGCTCTTCATCCCGGCCCAAACTCGTCTCAAAAAAATGAACATAGGGAAGCTTTAAGAGCGAAAGCTCCACTCTATCGATTCTCATGTTTATAGGAGCTTAACCCCCTTTGTTGAAGCTATCTTTTCATATAAAACCACGATCTTATCTGCCATCGCCTCAGCCGAAAATTTTTGATGGACAACCTCATATCCTTTCTGTCCTAGACGAGAAGCCAGGGCTTTATTGTAATAAAGCCTGAGTATGGCCCGGGCCAATGCCGAGGGGCTGCGAGGAGGAACCAGAAGGCCCGTCTCTCCATTGATCACTACCTCCGGGATGCCTCCAACCTTGGTGCCAACAACGGGAAGCCGGCACGCCATGGCATCTAAGATACTGCTTCCCATTCCCTCGAGATAAGAGGAAATAACAAATAAATCAAGAGAATGAAGAATCTGAGGAATATCCTCTCTAAATCCTAAAAAAAAGACAATATCTTCAACCCCGGAGTCGCTTGCCTGCTTATTCAGCATCATCCTTAAAGGACCTTCACCAACGATAATCATCTTAATATTGGGCGCACTCTTTTTTAAAATCTCTGTTGCCTTGATCAGATACTTATGACCTTTATGGTCGGCAAGATGAGCCACTATTCCTACAAGATAATCATCGGGCGCAAAAGAGAGTTCACGGCGAAGATAACTGTCTTGTTTTAATACTAAATCGTCTTTTTCAAAGGGAGAAAAGTCTATTCCTGAAGGGACGACATCGATGCAATCCGGATCGATGCCTCCTTCAATCAGAACCTTTTTTACTCCTTCTGAGATGGCAATGATCGTATCAATTTTTTTCCTGTACTTGCGTCGCGAAAAATAATTTCTTTTAAGCGGAAAATCCACGCGTCTGGAGATTATCCGGATGGGGACTCTGGCAAGAGATGCCGCCGCTGAGCCAACAGCCACAGAATGGGCATCGTGGAAATGAGCGAGGACGCACCTCCTGCGCTTCATGGCCCGACCCAATCGATTGATCGCCACGAGGTCTAATTCACTCCTCATTTTAAGGGGAAAGACAGGCAGTACTGCCTCAGAAGCTTTTTGATAGAGTGGGCTTTCAGGTTGGACTACGAAAAAAAAATTATACCCTCTTCGTTTGAGCGCTTGAGCGAGGAAAAAAGACTGTCGCTGGCCCCCTCTCCACTCTTTTCCTGCATCAATAAGGAAAAGGCTCAATTCTCTCTCCTTTTTTCCATATTTCGTTTAGTTTGGCGTATCGGATAAAAATCGCATAGCCGTGAAGCACGGAAATAATGAGACCCGCATATCCATCTAAGAATCCCGCCTTTAGAAAAAATGATTTTACAAACCTGGAAAAAGGCAAAAAAACCAGATGATACCATCTGCACTTTTTGTTCTTAGCGTAGAGTTGTTGGGCACCGAGTTCGGAAAACGTATTAATTCGATCCAGATGCTCTGAAATGTCTCGATAGGTAAAGTGGTGAATCGAGCCCTTAAGTCTCTGAATATTTCCTTCGATGACCAGCTTCTCATGCACATACTCCCCTTCCCAGCGGGCTTTATCCTTAAGGAAGAGGCGAATTTTTCTGTCCGGATACCAACCAGAATGACGGATCCATTTTCCCAGATAAAAAACCTGCCTGGGCATAGAAAATCCATAACAACCAGATTCTCCCTCCTTGATCTGCAGGATCTCTTCTTGAAGCTCCGGGGAAAGCCTTTCATCCGCATCCAGAGATAGGATCCAGCGGCAGGATGCAAGGCTATTGGCATAATTTTTCTGATCTGCAAAATTTGTCCATTTCCGTTGGAAGGCTTTTTTTGTGTATTTTTTTGCTATTTTGGCTGTCTCATCACTGCTGTAGCTGTCAACGACTATAATTTCAGATACTACGCCCTCTACACTCTTCAAGGCAGGTTCAAGCCTCTTTTCCTCATTGTAAGTTATGATAACAGCCGAGATATCCATCGGCACAATCTTAGCATAATTCATATACAAGAAAAAGCCGTCTTTTTTTATTTAAAGAGTAGCTTTGGGGGGAGGCAAATCTTTCATAACCTTAAGACCAGCAGTAGCTTCCACCGCTCTAGGAATAGTGTTAACAGTCACAGCCACGGTTCCGACATCTCCATGAACTCCACTTATAATCCTCTGGTGAATGTTTGGTCTTCCTTCGATCATAACCTCATCGTATTCCTCATCTACAGCAGCGTTGGCACAAAATTCAAGGGTGATGACGTCTTTTTCTTCTTTCCTGCCATAAGCTACACTCGTTAGCCCAAGCACGTCCCCAGGTTTCACCATTCCTAAGCCGGTACTTATCTCTCTCTCGCCGATCACCGGCTCAGGAGGAAGCTCCACAGCCTCACTCAGTTCCCAGCCGAGCCCATCCGCGATCATATAAATGGATTCCAGAAGCCCGACATGTCCAGTGATGACCTTGTTTTTTATTTTTTCCCTGAATTCCTCCTGGGTTAAACCTGTTCCTACCTTTACCTGAAAAGGCAGCCTCCTTTTCGCTGAATTCATCATGCGGGTGACTTTGACGGATTTGACTTCGAGACAGGGAGCCGTAAGAATAAGAGGAAGGGTATCCATCAAATATCCGGGATTGATGCCTGTCCCTATTACTGTAGCGTTTTTCTCTTTTGCCAGGCTATCCAGCTCCCGAGCAAGTTCAGGGCTTCGTCTCCATGGATAGGAGAGTTCTTCACAGGTCGATACAACATTCAAGCCAGCTTCCAGACACTGGGTAATCTGGGGAAAAACATCCTTTAAGTGAGATGTTGTGGTGAGTACCACAGCCTGGGCTTCAGCCTTTGAAAAAAGTTTATCAGCATCTTTTTCGACCACAACTCCCACTTTTTGGGGCGGGTCAAAACTCTCCCCTAAATCCTTTCCTGCAAGCTCAGGGGCTATATCGACCGCCCCAACAACTTCAAAGCTTCTTTTCCCAAAGAGAACTTGGGCTATCTGGCGGCCCATGACGCCGCATCCATAGATTATGACTCTGATTTTATCCATTATGCTATCTCCCTCCTGAATTATTTATAAAAACTGCCGACACTATATTTAATTTACAGTGATATGAGCTCTTTATATTGTTTTTCTCATAACCAAGATTCAAACCTTCTTCCATGTTCTTAATTTTATTATAAGTCGGCATTTTT
>JAGLWV010000346.1 GCA_023133225.1 Candidatus Aminicenantota bacterium
TGGTACAGAAAAGAGCATACTTTTCCTAATATCGTGGATCGAGACACCTATGACGCATGGGTTTCGCTGGGGAAAAAATCAATGGCTGACAGGGCATCAGAAGAAGTAGAAACCCTTCTCAAAGAAAATCCGCTGTCTATGCCAGAAGATACTATCTGTCAGGAGCTGCGGAAAATAATGGTTTCCGATGCCAGAGATAACGGAATTACCTCCTTACCTGAACTGGTACTTCCCTAGCTTTGTATAGCCTGAATGGGCTGAGGCCTCGCCGCTACAGCAATCTCGACTCGTGAATAATCCAGGTTAGATATTTTAAAAAAAGGATTAAGAAAAGAAGGTCGAGATCAGAGTCAGCCTTTTATTTCTGGCTGGCCAGGCCTCCTGCGATCTCTCCTCCGTCAATTACAAAATACTGTCCGGTGATGAATTTCGCATCGTCTGAGGCAAGAAAGGCGAAGAGAGCGGAGACTTCATCGGGGCTTCCCAATCTTCCCAGAGGAACTTTACCCTCACATGTGCGGAGCATCTTGGGCGTATATTCTGCCTTCTGCATCACCGTCAGGATGAAACCGGGGCAAACGACATTCACACGGATTTTGGGAGCTAATTCCAGGGCCATTGAACGCGAAAGCTCGACAACTCCGGCTTTTGAGGCATTATAGGAAGCATAATAATGGGAGCCTACCAAAGCATTAGTCGAGCCCATGTTCAGGATAACACCACCTTCTCCTTCATCCATCAGCCTCGCTGCCTGTTGGGCCACATAAAACACTCCTTTGAGGTTCACATCCATGACCCTACACCAATCGTCTAGCGTAATGTCTACAAAAGGTTTCCGGAGGCTTATTCCAGCGTTGTTTATCAGAACATTCAATCCCTTCAAGAGACCGTCTAATTCCTGAAAAGCACGGTCTACCTCTTCTTTATTTGAAACATCAGCACAGATCGTACCGGCAAGACCTGGTAGTTCTTTTTTTATGCGGCGGCAACCCTCATCATCACAATCCAGAACGACAACTCGGGACCCTTCCTCAAGAAAACGGGCTGCCGTTGCAGCACCGATGCCCGTGGCTCCGCCGGTAATAAGAACCCGTTTTTCTTTCAATCCACGCATAAGTACTCCTTTCAAATAATTCTCTCCCTAAATAGAATAGAAAAACCAGATCGAATCAACAAACGGGAATGATTGAAGAGGTACGAATATGAATAGGGTCGCCCGCTGATCTGGCCTGGTCCGGCTCCTCTTTTTGGATTCAACTAAGGGGTTAGATTTTTTAACCTATAGAAGAGTTTGTAAAAACTAGCCAGTATTATCATTACCAGTAGAATAGAGTGAATGATTTTCACAGATTTTATACTCCACTTTGAATCTAACCAACTCTTTATTCCTAAAAATATAAACAAGGCACCCCAGGAAACGGAGAGAGCCGTGTCAAAATAGTTTTTAACTTGCAAGTCGAAGATGGCAATAACGAGAGCAATTACCCCTAAAATTAAATAAATAATCTTTATGTTCTCTTTCGGTTTTTTTTCACTCATCACAATGCCTCCTCTGCTTTTTT
>JAGLWV010000347.1 GCA_023133225.1 Candidatus Aminicenantota bacterium
TTGATGATAAGAGAAGGAACATTTTCGCCTCGATTCACAACAAATGGCTGCATAATGAGCTACAGGAGTTTATTTCCCTCCTATTTGCAGCAATCTGATACGGAACGTTGGGGCAGTAAAGCTTCGATTCAAGTCAAGGTCATTGCCAACCATATCAATATTATTCAGCATTTCCAATGCGGTTCCAGCTATAGTCAATCCTTTTACAGGAAAAGTAATTTTTCCATTTTTTACCCAGAAACCCGAAGCCCCTCCGCTGAAATTTCCATTAACAGGATTTATCCCGTAGCCGGTAACACCTTTTAGCAAAAGACCATTCTTTGTCGTCTTGACTATTTCATTGGGTGAATGTCTTCCAGCCTCCATGTAGAAATTATGAGCACTTATTCCGGGAAGGTCTGTAAAACCGCTTCTTGAGGCATTCCCTGTGCTCTTGACTCCTGCTCTTTTTGCGACAATGGTATTGTATAAAAAGCCCTTGAGGGTGCCCTTATCAATGATTATTCTCTTTTGGACTGGCACTCCTTCCCCATCAAAGGGCCGACTGCCTAATCCTTTAGACTTCGTTCCGTCATCGATGATAGTCACCAACTCAGAGGCGATTTTCCGGTTCATCTTGTCCGCAAGGAAACTGGCTTTTTGAAGAACACGCTCACCGTTTATGGCACCTAGAATTCCACCCAAAATAGAACGCGCCACATCAGGATCAAAAATGACCGAGGCTTTTTGGGTTTTTACCATCTGCGGATCGAGCATTTCATAAGCATCTTTTGCTGCTTTCTCAGCAATCTCCTCAGGCGATTTCAAATCGCCAAAAAAGCGCCTTGAACACGACTCGCCACCGGTAGATTTCTGATCACCCTTTTCAGCCACAACAGATACACCGAAAGAACAGGCCGACATTCTATAACTCTTGGAAAGTCCATTGGAATTAGCCAGGAAAATTTCTCCCTCTCCATCCGAATACCCGGCGCCTGAACTCTTTGTGATACGGGCATCTTTCATGGCCAGCTTTTCTACTTTCTTAGCCAGTTCGATTTTTTTATCCATGGGAATCTGACTGATCCGGGGATCAAAAAGCTCTCCAACTTTTGCTATCCCTTTATTTTCGGGAAGAATATTGTTTTCATCTGGGGTTGTGTTGGCTGCAAAGCGGACTCCGCTTTCGATGGTATTATCCAGTGCTTCCTCTGAAAAATCATTTGTACTCGAAAAAGCCATTCGCCCCTTGATAAAGACTCTAAAGCCGGCACCGTGGGAAGCTGATTGCTGGACAGTCTCGACTTCTCCATTTCGCACACGAATACTGAGATTCCGTCCTGATTCCATGTAAACCTCAGCGGCATCGGCCCCCCTGGCTAAACATTTTTTTACGAGTTGCTCTGCCAATCCTTTATAGTCCATTGTTATCTCCTTTCGTTCGATTTATTCACCTTCTTGCTCTGCTTCCGCCCACATTGATACCGCGAATCCTCACAGTAGGCTGCCCAGCAGAAACTTCAGCTCTCTGCCCCTTGCCACAGATTCCTGGACCAAAAGCGAGGTTGTCTCCGACAGCATCGATGTTCGAAATGATGTCCAAACAGCTTCCGATCAGAGTTG
>JAGLWV010000348.1 GCA_023133225.1 Candidatus Aminicenantota bacterium
TAAAAAGGAGGCTATTATGCAGAAAAAAATTCTAAGGACAACGGCACTCTTACTATGCTTTTGCATTCTTCTTCTCGCAGTTCCAAACACATTCGCCAGAAGCGAAAAGAGAAACACAAAGTTTGAATCAAGATTCTTCTTTGTAAATCCCGGAGAGTTACTGACCAATGTACTGTTTTTCTTTGCCCCACACGTCCCGCACCAAGCTGACAAAACAGGCACCCCTCCCAATAAGAACACAACAAACGGCATGAAGAAGCTCACTGTTGATGGATGCTCTGTTTCTTTAGTCAAAGACGATTAAATTGCTTTGTTGATTAGACTAAATTTTAAGATTTGAAAACCGAATTCAGAAGAGAATAAAAGACAGAGAAAGAACTTATTTCTTTTAATAAAAAGTCCAGAGTACAATGTTACTCTGCACCTAAAATCCCCCAGCAAATAAAACTAGATTATGACAATTTCCTAGTCACCTTTAGAGGTGAAGCATATTCACCTAAAAGGGCTATTGATATTCTTTTATATTATCTAGCATAATTCCATTTAATAATGGATGTACATTTTTATAAAATTAAATGGATTAGACAAATTGATAAACTCCAAAAAAATAATTGCTACAATACCTCTCGGCTTTTTCTTAATCTTTTCATTAATTAATAATAATCTTTTCCCTTCTAAGAAAACTGATGCAAAACAAGAATATTCCCAACTTTTTAATCAAGCTGAAAACCTAAGGGCAGATGGCGAATTCGATGATTCAATAGAACTTTTTAAAAAGACTTTAAATATTGCAAAAAAAGTCCAAAATGAGATAAATATTTGCGATTCCCTCCCTAAGCTTGGGCTTTTATACTGGAATATAGGCAATTTAGAAGAATCATCAGTTTACTACAAACAAGCTTTGGAAGTTGCTGAAAAATTAAATCTAAAATTCAAGCTAGAGAGATGTAAAAATGCTCTTGAAATTTACAGGCTTTACAAAGAGGGAAAAAAATTTCGTGATGAAACGAAGGAATACCAGAAATCAATAGAAAGCTTTGAAAAAGCTATCAATTTAGCGAGGACAATAAGGAGCAAAGAGCATGAACTCAAATGTATTCGTCAATTGAGCTTTGTATACTTTGAATTGAATAATTTTAAGGAATTTCATTCTTTAAATGAGAACGCCCTGAAGCTTGCAAAAAGCTTGAACCACAGAAAGTCAGAAGGAAGATGTTTAAATAATATAGGCGTACATTTCTGGAAGTTTACAAATTATTCTAAAGCTCTAACCTGTTTTAAAAATGCTGCTGTCATTGCAGAAAAACTAAACAACAAAAAAGACAAAAGAAAATATCTAAATAATATTGGTCTAATCTATTTAGAGATAGGTTCTTATGATAAGGCCATTGATTATTTAGATAAGGCTCTCTCAATATACAAACAATCAGGAGATGAAATCTCAACTTCTCATAACTTGAATAACTTCGGAGTAGCATACCGGCGCAAGGGCATTCTTTCTGGGGATGAAAAAGACTTCAAAAAAGCACTGGAATATTATTATGAGTGCCTCAAATTTACCAGAAGAACCAAAGATAGAAAAACGGAAGTTTTAGTCACTAATAATATAGGTTCTGTCAATTCAGAATTGGGAAAATATGACAAAGCCCTTGAATATTTTCAAGCAGGCCTTAAAAAGGCGGAGGAAATCCAGGATTTTGAAATGATGGGCATGATTCTGACTAACATAGGAGTAGTGCACTATAATCAGGGAAATTATGCGGAATCCACAAAATATTATGAGCAAGCAATTGATTTGGCTATTGGAAGAGATCAGATACTCTGGGAAGTGTATATGGAAAGCGCCAGGGCCTACGAAAAACAAAAAGACTATAAAAAAGCTCTTGAGTTCTATAAAGAATCCATTAAAACTACCGAGGATATCCGTTCAACAATCGATTTGGAAGAGCTTAAAGCAAAGTTCCTGGGGACAGACAAGAGAATCGATGCCTATCATTACCTCATAAATCTCCTTGCAAATCCCTCTGAATTCCATCCAACAGAAGAAAACAAGCTTGAAGCTTTTAATTATTTAGAGAAAGCAAAAGCACGGGCATTTCTCGATAGTTTAGAACTCTCCAAGGTCGACCTTTCAGAAGGTGTTGACCTGGAATTGTTAAACCGTGAAAAAGAAATAATGAAAGATATCTCACAAGTTCACACAAAACTACTGGCTGCAGAACCATCACCAGAGGCTAAAAAAGTCCTCAAAGAAGATCTAAAAAAATTGGAAAACGATCTTGAAACACTAAAAAGAGAAATGCGCCAGAAAAGCCCAGCATACGCAGACATTCAATATCCTG
>JAGLWV010000349.1 GCA_023133225.1 Candidatus Aminicenantota bacterium
TCCACTTCCTCACAGAAGATTTTTTGTGTGAGTGCGGCCAGAGAATCAGCTTCGTTGTCGTCATTTCCGTAATGGGGTGCTTTGTACAAAAGAGCGTTGCGCAATATATCGTGGCCCTGGAAATCCTCGTCCAATGCCTTTTTTAATTCAGCCATCGTAAAATTTCTTTTATCAAAAATATGTTTTTTGATGGCTGATAATGCATCAGAAATCGTTCCTAAACCGACGCCAGAGATAACGGCTTGATTGTAGCGTGCACCTCCACTATGCCAGTCCTGTCCCTTTTTAATGCAGTCGTCGATGACAGCTGAGGTATAAAGAACAGGACAATGGGAAGCATAGATATCACGGAAGATGTTATCGTACTTCACTTTTAATTCAACAAAATAGGCGATTTGCTGCTGGAAAGCATCGATGACTTCTTCAAAAGTGGAGAACTCGCTGGGATTGCCTGTTTTAGGGCCCAGTTGTTCACCTGTGAGACGATCGATTCCATCGTTAAGTGCCAGCTCAAGGCATTTGACAAGGTTAAAATATCCGGAAGAAGCCATTCTATCCTTGCCGTCGCAGTTGGGTGATACACAGCCATTGACACTTCCTGAGCGGGCATCTTCCAGCGTCTTGCCGCGCTTTACCATGCCCAGAACTATTGTATCACTGTTAAATAGAGCGGGGAGTCCCATGCCGTACTTCAGGAGTTCACAGCAGCGTATAAGGAATGGATGAGGAGTCTTTGTGCTGATCTGGGCTGAGAGAAGAGGTTGAGGAAGCTTGACATGTTCTAATGCAGTAAGGCACATGTACGAAAGTTCATTTGTAGCATCCTGGCCATCAGGAGTAAGTCCACCTATGTTCAGGTTTTGAAACTCTGGATAGGAACTGCTTGTGTCAGACTCGCCTGAATCCTTGGCTATCGTGATCTCATCCAGTTTGACCCACAAGAGATCGAGCAGCTCTTGAGCCTCGTCTTCGGTGAGCTCGCCGGATTCGATGCTGTGACAATAAAATGGATACATGTACTGGTCAAATCTGCCGGGAGAAATGGCGTGGCCGTTTGTCTCCAGATTAAGAACCAATTGGGTGAACCAGAAAGACTGGAGGGCTTCATGGAAGGTTTGCGCGGGATCGGCGGGCACTTTTTTACAGATTTGGGCAATTCTCTTTAGTTCTTCCTTTCGTCGTTGATCTTTCTCTGCAGAGGCTAAGCGGAGCGCTTCATTTGCGTAACGGCCTGCAAACATCACTACAGCGTCACAGACTGAAGATACGGCTTCAAGGAATTGCTTTTTATGAGTGTATTCAGGGTCTTGAGATCGAAGCATGGAAAGGGCTTCTTGAATATCAGTTTTAATGCCTTTCATGCCCTTATTCAGCACCTTGGAGTAGCTTACTGTAATATGGCCGATCGTACGCGAGGTGAAATAATTGTAGATCACTCCCCGTGAATCCGCTCGCCATATCTCTTCAGGGACTGACTCCAGTATTCGGTCATAAATCTGGCGGCCTTTCCAATAAGGGAATACCTCTTTGCGAAGGATTTCCTTGGTCTCTTCGCTGACAAAAAAAGGTGTGTTGTTCCGGGTCGATATAAGGTCCAGGTCTCGCTCGAGCCAGCTGCAATTGATTTCAGGGAAGACAGGAGATCCACAGGGTTTAAGAGTTTTCATTCCTACAATAAATTCTCCTTCTTGAATGTGTACAGGTTGTTCGCGTAAGATCTTTTCCAGCATTTTAGCGCGGCGAATAACGATTGGCTGTCCCTCCGTTTCCTGATAGCTTTTGGTTGCTGCCACAGCCCGGAAGGGGAAAAGCTCATGGGTGACAGATTGATTCCTCTTGATGCCCAGCATGACTCTCTCTGTTGGCCGGCTCGAATCAGGGTAGTGAAAGGTCACCGGAGCTTCTGCCTTATGCTTTGCAGTTGAGAGGGATATTTTCTCACTTGTTCTTTTTGTCATAATAGAATCTTAGTTTGAGCATGCTTTTTTTTGCATAAAATGTTCATGATCAATTTAGTTATTTTATAAATTATAGAGCATTGCTGTGAACCCTGTCAAAAGTCATATAGATTTGCCTTTTGACCCAGAGGAAGGCTTTGTTTATAATCTAGGGCAGTTTTTATGAATGATTCAGAAAGATTATGAAGGAAAAGGAAGGAGTTTTAAATGATTGGTGGCATTCTTTGTGCTCTGGGAGTATTCGCACTTGTTTTTGCCGGATATTTCTTCAAGGATTTATCGGCTCATAAAGCCAACCTGGAAAGAGAAACTCATTTTGTTACGGCTACAGGAATCGGATTTGTAACCAACTTCTTAGATACCCTGGGAATTGGCAGTTTTGCTCCAATGACTGCCATGCTTAGAGGTTTTAAACAAATTCAAGACAGAGTTATTCCAGGCACATTAAATGTATCCTGCACTCTTCCGGTTGTGGTCGAAGCCTTCATTTTTATTACAGTGATTAAAGTAGAAATGGTAACTTTGATCTCTATGATTGTAGCTGCTGTTATTGGTACTGTTATCGGTGCCGGCATTGTGGCTAAATTGCCGGAAAAAAAGATTCAGCTGCTTATGGGTATTGCATTATTAATAACTGCTTTTTTTATGTTTTCCAGTCAATTAGGATGGATCGCTGGATTAGGGATTGGTGAAGCTATTGGATTGACTGGCATGAAATTGATTATTGCTGTTGTTGTTAATTTTGTATTAGGTGCCTTACAGTCGGCAGGGATTGGAATGTATGCCCCGAGTATGGCCATGGTCTATATTCTTGGAATGTCCCCAAGAGTTGCTTTTCCAATCATGATGGCCTCTGCGGCATTCACTTTACCTCCAGCTTCTATTAAATTCATCAAAGAAGGCGCATATAACAGAAAAGCTTCTCTAGCCATTACTGTTAGCGGAATCGTGGGAGTATTTATCGCTGCCTTCATCGTTAAGTCTTTACCAGTGAAAATGTTAATCTGGTTAGTGATCGTTGTAATAAGTTACACTGCGATTGCTTTATTATTGAGGGCAGTGAGAAAGAGTAAATAATAGCAACCCTAATCTCTATTGATTGGAAGGAGAGAAAAAAGATGCCAAAATTAAGATTTTTCACAATTATCTGTATGAGTCTTTTATTAGTTTTTGTATACGGCTGTAATAAAGGTTCTAATGAAGGTGAGTCCGCAGAAGTAAGTACACATGAACAGGAGCAGGTAGAAAAAGCGGGAGAGGGCAGAAGTGGAGAACATGCAGGAGAGGGTGAAAAAGGCGAAAAGGGTCATGGTGAAGGATCCGGTGAGCACGATCGAGAAGGCCGAGGCGAACGTGGACACGGCGGTGAAGCAGGAGAAGGCGAACGTGGAGAACATGCAGGAGAGGGCGAAGAAACTGGTCCCCGGATTTCCATAAACGGAACCCACAATGAAGTTCGAAAAGGAGTACGGTTAATTTTATCTTTTGATAATGAATCTTCCTCTTTCATTGGAACTGTAGAAAATATAACTGAAAAGACTATTTCCAGAGTCCGTGTTGAAGTTCACCTTTCTAACGGAAAAGAATTGGGTCCAACAGAACCTATTAATCTTGCACCTGGGAAAAAAGTAGACGTCAAACTATCAGCAGAGGGACAGCCATTTAAATGGTGGAAAGCACATGCAGAAACAGGTGCATCCGAACATCGATAAAGTATAAGAGATAGGGGACGGGCCTCGCTGCGCCCGTCCTTCTTATTTTCCCCCTCCTTATTTCCCTTCCCTCTTATCTCTCTCTATTGAAATTGGCCTGGTATAGAATTATAATGATTGCCAGGAAAGAGAGTGCGGACATAGCTCAGTGGTAGAGCACGAGCTTCCCAAGCTCGGAGTCGCGGGTTCGAATCCCGTTGTCCGCTCTCTCTTTCTATAAAAGAAGGAAGAGAATTGATCCCCCATCAAAAAAATTGGAAGCTTTTTGTGGATAGAGAACCCTACAGTGGTTCTTTAAACATGGCTGTGGATGATTTCCTCTTCCAGTCACTCCCTGATGTGCCCGTGATCTGTCTCCGTTTTTACACATGGAAGCGGCCAACGGTCTCTTTTGGATACTCCCAGGATATCCGGAAGGTTGTTGATGTTGAGTCCCTTCAGGAGCAGGGGATTGATATCGTCAGAAGAATGACGGGCGGGAAACTGGTGTTGCACCACAAGGAAGTGACATACTCTTTGTGCTCTTCAGACAGTGAAACATTCACTTCAACGCTTATGGATTCTTATAAATTGATCTCCCAGGCCTTGATGCGGGGTCTAGAAATAATGGGCCTTGAGCCTAACCTGGCAGCGGCTCCTCCCGACTCCTATGTCAAGGGAGATCTGCCCTGTTTTTCCTATCCTGCCCAGAATGAGATCGAGGTGCAGGGAAAGAAAATAGTTGGCAGCGCCCAAAAGAGAGCCGGCTTAAAATTTATTCAGCATGGTTCAATTCCCTTAGAAGAAGATGAGGATTTGCTGGAGTCTGTTTCGCTCTCAAAAAGCGAAAAAAGCAGTCTGCACATGATCTCTCTTTCTCAAGCTTTGGGAAGGAAGGTGAGTTTCGACTGGGTGATTGAGCATTTAATCTTAGGAAT
>JAGLWV010000035.1 GCA_023133225.1 Candidatus Aminicenantota bacterium
AAAAAACAGGAATGATTCTTGCTTATTCTTTTTGCCTTGGCATTGACAGTGCTGACGGCGTTACAGCTATCCCCCCGAGTGAAGTGCACCTCAGTTCCGGAGGCAGCATCTTTCCTGTGGCATAAACAGCATCTACGGTTTCATCCAGCGGTATGGGATTACTGTATCCACCAAGAACCAGATCCGCGCAGACAAAAGCACTGGAAGCAGCAACGGCATTACGGGTATGACAGGGAATTTCACAAATCCCCTGCACAAGGTCACACACAGAACCCATGCTATTCTGCAAAGAAATTGCCGCAGCATCCACAGCTTGCTGGGCAGTACCTCCTGCAATCTCGATCACAGCGGCAGCCGCCATAGCCGAGGCTGCACCAATTTCAACCTGACATCCTGCTATCTCGGCTGCAAAAGTCGCCCGCTCTGCAATAATCAAACCGACTGCAGATGAAGCAAAAAGCGCCATTGCCGCCTCTTCAAGATCCATTTTTTTCTCCTCGGCAAGGGTGACCACTACCCCAGGAATGACTCCGGATGCACCACCTGTAGGAGCTGCACAAACGATTCCCATGCTGTTACTGACATGTAGAGCTGCCATTGCATTGGCTGCTGCCCGGGTATGAATACCTCCGATTGCAACCTTTCCCTGGGATTCTACCTCACGAATTTGCCTTGCGCTGGGTGACAGCAACTGCATCTGCACATTCTTCTCTGAGAGCCCCTGCCGGACCGCTGACTGCATTATCTCGAAGCGTCTGATCATCTCCCGAATGACTTCATCCTTCGTCAGCTTCAGCAGTTCTGACTCATAGTCCAGTGCTATTTGCCCCAGGGAACAGCTACGGTTTTCTGCAAGAGCAACCATCTCTTGAGCACTGGAAAAAAGGGGATCTCCTTGTGTTACAAAAAACACAGGATCGCTAATCCATATATTCTTAACTCCAGGTAGTGTTTCAATTGTCTTCCGAACCTCCGCATCCAGAGCAGAAAAACGTTTAATATGAAGAAATACAAGATCTCCTTTTTCCTGCCTCTGGGATTTTCCACTCATTTGAGAGCCGGACATCAAGAGTTTTTCTACGAGAGGTTCGGATTCTTTATCAGAGAGAACCGATATCTCGCATGTTTTCCCGGATAGCTCAATAGGAAATTCTTCAATACGGGTAAAAATGACTCCTCCGCCTCCAATCGATTTGGCAACAGCAGATAATTCCTTCCCTTTCCGGGAAGTCATCTGGATCAGAACGGTATTCGGATGATCAGCCATATCCAGGGATTCAACTTTGAATTTTATTTCAAGGCCCTGCCCTGAAGCCAACTCCAGTGCCTGGTGAAACCGGTCATCTGTTATCTGCCATCCCATGAGGCCTGCAGCAAAGGCAAGGTCCGCTCCCTGTTGACGGAAGACTTTAGCATATGAACCTTCCGGGTCAAAAATGAAGGTCACCGAAGAAGGCTCGTCTCCCAGTAAAGAA
>JAGLWV010000350.1 GCA_023133225.1 Candidatus Aminicenantota bacterium
AAGCTTTCTGGTAAAGTTCCAGGCTTACTTTCTTAATCTGTTGGGCGAGTTCAGGTTTCACAACCTTTTGCATCTCTTTAAAAGAGATATTTTGATCATGACCTTCTTCAGCCTTTGTGGAAGGGGTAAAAATTGCTTGTTCCAATCTGTCGCCCTGTTTCATGCCGTCTGGGAGTTTGACACCGCTTGTTTTCCCTGTGGCCTTATATTCTTTCCAGCCTGAGCCGGCAAGATAACCTCGAACCACACACTCCACCGGGATCACTTCTGTCTTCTTTACAAGCATGGATCGCTTTTCCAGGATTTCTCTGTATTTACGGAGAACAGGAGGAAATTCCTCTGTCTCAGCAATCAACATATGATTAGGGCAAACAAGGGAAGTGTAATCAAACCAAAACTTAGAAAGCTGAGTTAATACTTTTCCTTTATCAGGAATAAGAGAAGGCAAAATATGATCAAAAGCAGATATGCGGTCCGAAGCAACTATAAGGAGTTTTCCTTCCACGTCATAGATATCACGAACCTTTCCTTGTTTATACAAAGGGAATTCTGGGATTGTGATTTTTGAATATATTTTTGCCATTAAATAAGCCAAGTTTAAGGATAAAAAAAAATATATTAAAAAGCAACTATAAAGACATACCGATAAAGCTTAGCATTCTCCCGGCCTTATTTTTATCCCGCCGGAATGAAAGAAAATTTTCATCACAATGAGTGCAGCTGTCTATTGAGAATATATTTTTCTCATCAACCCCATGGCTGACCATCTGCGAAAGATTCACTCCCTTTAGATCTAGAAAGTACTTTCTTCTCCGTAAAGGATGAGGGCGAAAAAATTCTCCTGCGTGGTCTTCTTTTTTAAAAATCTGGAAGACATCCTCCCCGACTTCATAGCATTCACTCCCGATACAAGGACCCATTGCGACCAGAAGTGAAGAAGAGCGGCAGCCGTAGTGTTCTTTCATTCTCTGTATGACCCTTTGAAGAATTCTTTTCGAACTCCCCTTCCATCCACAGTGGACTGCAGCAATAATCCTCCGTACCCTATCTACAACAAGAACCGGAAGGCAATCAGCAGTTTTTATGAAGAGGAGCAGAAAAGGAAGGTCCGTGATCATGGCATCTCCTTTTAAATTTTCCCTGGGAACATTATCAATAATCTGGATGATATCTGAATGAATTTGGTTGAGAAAGACGAGTTTAAAATCCTTCCATTCAGGTCTTCTCTTAAAATCACTATCTTTCCATCTTCCTGTTCCAAATCCATGAAGCAGGTGAGGAACTTCCTCCATTCGAGGGATAAGAAAGAAATCTTTACTGCTGTCTTGTTTCATCTTCAACTTTGCTTTTATATATGTTGCCTGCAACAAATTCAAGTTTTTAATTCCACAGCTAAGTTGCTATAATCTCTGATGAAAATGTCACAGAGGAATTTTGAACCAGCTTACCTCCGGACTTTCAGAGAGGGTCTGTTTCCGGAAAAAATTGAGACCGCTTTCCGAATGCTTGAGAATTGTGCGCTTTGTCCGCGTAACTGTGGTGTTAACCGCCTTGAAGGAGAAAAGGGGCACTGCTGCGCAGGATCCTTGCCTGAGGTTTCCTCCCACTCCCCCCATTTCGGAGAAGAAAGGCCCCTCGTTGGCTTTCATGGCTCTGGTACAATTTTTTTGACACACTGCAATCTGAAATGCCTTTTCTGCCAGAATTACTCCATCAGCCATCTAGGTGAAGGAGAAGAGGTATCGTTCGAGAGATTAGCAAAAATAATGATCGAGCTTCAAAGCATGGGCTGCCACAACATCAATTTTGTCAGCCCTACCCATTATGTCCCTCAAATCCTGAAGGCGATCCC
>JAGLWV010000351.1 GCA_023133225.1 Candidatus Aminicenantota bacterium
CCTCCTTCCTTTCCAGATGATAACAGTCTATCCCAGATCACTTGCTCAAAATAGAAAATGTCCTCCTAACACCATTAACACATAGTAGAGCAATCTTCATGCCAAATAATACCTGGCTAAGTCAAAGCTATGGTGCTATTTTTTTGACCTATATAAAGGTCACATGTAATCTTTAGTGACAAGTGAATAGCCTGATCTAAAGGAGGGAGCTGGAGCAAATTATAGAAAAAAGTGATATACATTATTAAAAATGCAAGAAAAGAGTTAAATAGTGAGCACTTTTTCTGATAAAGCCGTCTCTCCAAATAGATGATTGTTTTGTATTCGATCTGGCTGTTTAAAATCAAAGGGCTGCTTGTTTTTTTGATGCTTGACTTTCTCTTTCGATCGCTTTAAAGTATTACATATAGTCAATCGATGGAGAAAATGTATGTCATCAGTAATAATATCTCCTAAATATCAGATCGTTATTCCCAGAAAAATCAGGGATTCTATGCAGCTTAAACCCGGCCAAAAAGTTCAGATCATCCTTTACGGAAACCGGATCGAGCTAATTCCTGAACGCAAAATATCTGAAATGCGCGGGTTTCTCAAAGGAATAAATACAAAAATAGAGCGGGAAAGAGATAGATTATGAATATTGTCGACTCTTCAGGCTGGCTGGAATATTTATCGGATGGGCCAAAAGCTTCTTCATTCGAGAAACCTCTCCATGACCTCGGCAATTTAATTGTGCCTACAATTTGTCTCTACGAAGTTTTTAAAGTTGTTTTGCGTGAGAGAGGCGAAGACGATGCCTTACAAGCTGTAGCACTGATGAAACAAGGAAAAGTTATCGATTTATCAGCAAAAATTGCTCTTGAGGCGGCAAAAATCAGCTTTGATCACAAAATTCCCATGGCAGATAGTATTGTTGTAGCCACTGCCAGGACTTATGAAGCGATTGTATGGACACAAGACAGTGATTTTAAAAAATTCAGCGGTGTGAAATATTTTCCATGAGTAATTTTGGGGTTTTCCCATTACAAAAAAACCAAGGAGAAATGACATGAAATACTGTTTGAAATGCGACAGCGAATATTTAAACGAGATACAGGTGTGTGCGGATTGTGGAGAGCCCCTGGTATGGGAAGAAGAGTACCGCAAAAAAAAAGAACAAAAGGAATCGAAAAGGGAACATCTTGATAAGCTAAAATTTGTCCCTGTAAAATATGTGGAAAATGCTTTTGAGGCAGACAGAATCAAAGATGCCCTCGAGCAGGAGGGAATACCTGTCATTGTGAAATCTTCCGGGGAAAGGGCTTTCAGCGGAATTTTTAAACCCCAGCGGGGCTGGGGGTGTGTGGAGATTCCGGAGTCAGAGAAGTCCAGGGCTGAACAAATTATCAATGAATTATCCCGGGCCTTTCCTGAAGAAGTAGAGAAAGAGGAAGAATAAAAACTGATTACTCATGGAATCAAAGTTCAAATTCTTCCTGATATCTCGGTGCTTCCACTTTCCAGTCGCCCTTAGAACGGAGATGGCCGGATAAACTCATGATCGATTTTTCTTCACCATGTGTCAGGAAAACACGCCCTGGCGGATGTTTGAAATGGTCAAGCCACCGGATAAGATCGCTCTTGCCTGCGTGAGCGGAAAAACCCTCGATCTGCTCGAGCCTCATCTTTACCGGATAAATCTGACCATGAATTCTGACTTCCGGTCTACCATCTAAGATCCGTCTGCCCAGCGTGCCTGCCGCTTGGAACCCTACGAACAAAAGAGTGGATTCTGAACGGGTTATGTTTGTTATAAGGTGGTGTTTGATACGCCCTCCGGTGATCATTCCCGAACCAGCCATAATGATCGCTGACCCTCTGATTTGATTAATAGCCTTGGAAGCTTCGACCGATTCCACGAGCCTCAGCCCCGGGAAGTCAAACGGAGACTGTCCCTTCTTGAACAGATCCAGTGTTTCTTTATCAAAGAACCTCTGGCTTCGTTTAAAAACTTTTGTGATCTTGACGGCCATCGGGCTATTGAGAAATGTCATGAGATACGGAATTCTTTTTTCGCGGGCTAAACGGCTGATATGAAACAAAAGCTCCTGGGCACGTTCGATGGCAAATGTGGGAATGAGAATATTTCCGCCGGCGTTCACCGTGTCGTTTACGACTTTGCAGAGCTTTTTATCTACATCCTGGGGATCGTCATGGTTGCGGTCCCCGTATGTTGACTCCATAACCACGTAGTCTGCCCTGTCAAAAAGAGTTGGGTCCTTAACAAGAGGCTTATCCCACTGCCCCATATCACCGGAAAAGATAATACTCTTCCTTCCTTTTTTTTCGTGGACAAAAATTTCAATCATGGCAGAACCCAGGATATGACCGGCATCGTGAAAACAGATCTTTACGCTTTGATTTAAAGCAATATATTCATCGTAGGGCACATTTTTAAATAGGGGAAAACAAAGCCTGGCATCCTGTTCTGTATAAAGCGGGATTTCCGGATAGCGTCCTTTTCTTCCTTCCTTTCTGTGACGTTTTTTCTTGAAAGCGGCATCTTCTTTCTGAATCCTGGCAGCATCCAGAATCACTATTGGGTACATCTCTTTGGATGCAGAGGTGGTCATGATGTCTCCGGCAAACCCTTCCCTGACAAGCTTTGGAATGAGCCCTGAGTGGTCCAGATGCACATGGGTAAGGAGGATATAGTCTATTTGATCCGGAGGAACCGGAAAGTGTTCCCAATTTCTGTAAACGAAGTCCCGTTCCTGGAATAACCCGCAATCTATAAGGATTTTTAATCCGCCGGCTTCAAGAAAATAACATGATCCTGTCACCTGGCGTGCTGCACCCAAAAATTTTAGCTTCATCATACGCTCCGTGGTTTTGGCGATCCAGCTAAAAATCTATCAGTTACGAAAAAAATTGTCCATAACTTCTTATCTGGTCCTTCCATCATTAACTCTTGTTAACCGTCTCTCTAAGAAGATGATTGTTTTGTCATTACTCATTTTTGTCATTCCCGCGGAAGCGGGAATCTAGGGGAATTTGGATTCAGTACAAGACTTTGTCTTCACCGAGCTCTTTTATACGTTCGTCAATGACTTTAAGAATTAAGCCTTTCCGGAGAATGACAGCATTGATTTCCTTCTCTGTCAGATATTCTCCGACAATATCGCTAATAAGTTCAAAATTTAAGGATTTCAGTTTTTCGACAAATGCCCGGGGAAGCTCTTTCATGATTTTTGGTCCTTCTTTATGTTTTTCGGTGTAAATAAGCTTTTTTGTGAGTTTTCTAGATGTCCGAAAAGAGCGGGAATGGTCAGGGAGGATTATCCGCCAGTCCTTTGTTATGAAAATATTACCCGAATGCCGGTCTTCATTGGCAATTAAATTATCAAAAGCCCTCCGTAAGTAGGCGGCCCTATTATAGAAGTGGATTTTGTAAGGAGGAACTTTGATCTTTTTTTCATTTTTCACCGTAGCTTTTATCCAATACTCCGCGTAGAGCTGGCAGGAACCACGATTCCCTTGAAATCTCCTTTCCACAGTGGGAGAAACCATGTTCAGGCCTAAATATTTGTCTAATCTATAAGCAGCGATTTCCCATTTCCAGTTTTCAAGAAACCTCCCCCTCCCGCCTTCCGCATCTTTCCACAACGCATTTCTTTTGATGCCGTCTTTTTCCAGGGTCAATGTCCATGGTTCAGTGACGGCTTCTCGGCTCTTCTGCTGGTAGGAACTCACAATTTCCGCATCCTTGAGGAATTCCTCCCATTTGGATCTTTCTGCCAGCTCTTCCTGAGTGAACTGGGCTATGGATAAAATGTGAAAGCCCAGAAAAACAATAAAGAAAAAAGGGATAATAATTCTGTTTCTCATTTTCTTCCCTCCT
>JAGLWV010000352.1 GCA_023133225.1 Candidatus Aminicenantota bacterium
AAACTCCCTATTAAAAAGTCTGCCTCCGCGGGGACAAGCTTCGCGGGCACAGGCTTCGCGGGAATGACGGTAGCACAGCTTCCGCGGGAATGACAAAAAAATTTATATAGAAAAATGAAAAGAGCTGTGGCAAAATAGCAAAGTGACATTGCCTCAATTATTGAAGTTACAAAAAGGAGAATGAACATGCAACGCAGGATTTTAATTGTATTGGCGGTTATTCTGATATGCATAGTCGGCATAGCCTTATATATGACAGTTGGCACCTCAGGGTCCAAGGAGACTCTTTCTTCAGAGTTAAAGAACAATCCTTCTATGGATGCCGCGGAGAATCCTTTAGCAGGCTCCAAGGAGAATCTTTCTGCAGATTTGGCGGCTTTTACACTCGCTCCCCAGAAAAAAGAGATAACGATCCGTAATATGACCGGTGTGCCTGTTACATACATCCTTAAGCCGCTTGGTTCCGATAAAAATTCGGTGGAAAAAACTCTTGCGCCGCAAGATATCGACCGCCTTTCTGGTGGGATTGAAATGGCCATTGTCTTCCATCGAAATGAAAGCGAAATATTATACTGGCTCGATTCAGGGAAACCATACACGTTCCGCTTCGATGAAAACGATGAACTGGAACTTTACGATGGTTCCCATGGAAGTAGTGATGCAGAAGATCTGGCGCCCTTCGTGCCGACTCCGATGATTATTGTCGAGAAGATGCTTGAAATGGCAAAAGTGGATAAGAACGATATTGTATTCGATCTCGGCTGTGGCGATGGCCGGATCGTGATCACAGCGGCAAAAAAGCATGGCGCACACGGGGTTGGTATCGACATCGACCCTCGACGGATAGAGGAGTCCACAGCAGGTGCCAGGGAAGCCGGTGTCGAGCATCTCGTCGAATTTCGACTTGAGGATGCTATGAAGACAGATATTTCCAAAGCAACGATCGTCACCCTGTATCTGTTGACAAAATCCAACGAACTGCTGCGCCCCGTGCTTGAGAAAAAACTCAAACCAGGCGTGTTTGTTGTCTCTCACAATTACCGCATCCCAGGATGGGACCAAAAGGAGATCGATTTTTTTTCGATCCTGGATGCACTAGGTGAGGAGCACTACATTTACCTCTACCAGAAGTAGGGAGGAGATCCATGGAGATTCAAGGAGCAAATTCCACTAAATCCAGCAAGACTAAAAAATGGCTTATAGGCTGTGGCATTGGGTGTGGTGTGGTGATCGTGGGGCTTGTCATTCTCGGTACCGCAGGCTATTTCTTTATCAAAGACATCGTACAGGATTTTAAAGAATCTGAGACTCTCATGGATACCCTGACAGAACGTTATGGAACAACCAGGGAATTTAGCCCTGATCCTGATGGTGCTATCAGACCGGCACGAATAGAGATTTTTCTGGCTGTCAGGAGTTCAATGGCCCCTGCTATGGAGGAGATGGAAAGAACCATAAATATTCTCTCGGAAATGGAACAGACAGACCGGGACAAAGAAGAATCCTCTGCGAATATTTTTACAAAGATAAAAACAGGACTTGGTTTTGCCACACAAATAGCTGAATTCTTCAGAAGCCGAAATCAAGCTCTTCTTGATAATGACATGGGAATGGGGGAGTACTACTATATCTATGTGATGTCCTTCTATTCCTTGCTCGGCAAGTCGCCTACAGACGGCCCTCCCTTTAGAGTTGAGGACCAGGCGGCTAGAGGAAGAATCATGTTTACGGAAAGGCACCGTGAAACTCAGGAAGATCGTATGGACATGATGCTCAAAAGGGTACACCGTCAGATTTTCCCCATGCTTCAAAACCAGTACAAAAGGTTAACAGTATGGGATTTCTCCAGATCCAAAGAGAAGTGGCGAACAGCCCTCGCGGCAGAGATCGAGGCTATGGAATCTGACCGTTACCGGATGCCATGGGGGGACGGGCTGCCTGATATTCTAAAAACGTCACTGGAGCCTTACAGAAGCCGTCTGGAGTCGAGTTATAGTGCTGTGCTCAATATCTTTGAAGGGATCACAGAGCAGAGAAATGAAAACTAAGCTCAATATCTTTGAAGTGACTACAGAGTAGAGATAAGAAAACTAATAGGGACT
>JAGLWV010000353.1 GCA_023133225.1 Candidatus Aminicenantota bacterium
AGAGTCTGTGCTTTTATTGTCCTTTGTAGTCTGGTCGGTCGGGTCGGGATTCTCGGTCGGGTCAGGCTGTTCGGTCGGGTCGGGCTGTTCGATTATTTTTGGAGGTTTCTTGTCTTTTCCTGAAAGGCTATACACCATGGCAGGGTCAATCACAATAAGAGGAGAGTTGAAATTGATGAAAGAAAAAGCTGAACTATATAACGAAAAAGATTTATAGGGGGAATATAATTCTCTGGAAGAGTGCCTGGTTGCGGCGTGAGTTATTCCTAAGAACGAAGCGGAAATAAATACCGCACATGCCAAAATAGCGACATTTTTTTTAAGAGGATTTTTTTTTGTTTTTACCATTGGATCCTCCTTACCTTTGGCTCCTTCCCTTTACTGACATATCTTAATATCTCTTCCTTATTAATATACGTTTATATGAGGAAATTTGATATTATCTCCCCGGATGAATTTGCAGGTGATTTTTCTAATCGCATTTTTACACAGCGAGGGAATATCTTCTCCTCCTTTGAGACTAGCTACTCGAAAAAAAAGGAAGTAAATAAATCCTTTTTTTTGAGCCATTGTCCATTGAATTTCGGCGCATTTTATCTCATGCCTTCTCGCATGAGAAGACTTTCCTCCACTTTAATTAGCCGCAGTATGACCAAAAAAAATGAAAAATGAACGATGTTTCCGTCTCATAAATTTTGGGCCGTCGCTTCCTTTTATCTACTATAAATATAAGAATATCATACACATATGTCAAGTCTTTCACTTATAGTGCTTTCTTCGCTATATACTATTTTCAACAATCAAAGTATGTTCCATCCTTCAATTTAATTCATATTCAAATAAAAGCTAACACTGATGATTAACTTATTAATGCACAGAGCAGTGCATAAAATCTTCACAAAAAAAATGCCTTTCAACATACATTGATTAAAATCTCTTTTTATACAGCTTTTGAACAAAGTATCTCTTTGCTAGTATTGAGGCCGTTTGACAATATCTTCTTTTTTCGTAAATTAATAATTGGCAAGTAATCCAATTGGAATCTGGCTAAGGAGGAGAAGGTTCTCTATCTTCCCCTTTAAATTCATCTGGATTATTCATGCGGAGAAGTACAAATGAAAAGCTCCATCAAGATAATAATAACTGTTCAGATTCTCCTTTTTTCCTTCATTCAGATTCTTTTTGCTTTCCCAAACATCTCGTCCACCAGCCAAAATCCTGTCATAAAAGATAATTATTCTGAACATTTCAAGCAGGGAGAAAACTTTAACCTCCAGGGAAATTATGAAAAATCCATTCAATCTTTTAAAAAAGCATTATCCCTCATTCGGAATAATAACAATGAAAAAAACAGGATTGAATCCCTCATAAAACTCGGAATCCTGTACTGGAACACAGGGAAACTCGATATATCCTTAACCTTCTATACCGAAGCCCTCTCTTCTGCTGAGAAGGCAGAACTCATCGAGAAAAAAGAATTAGTTCTCAACTTTATCCAAATCCATAATCTCTACAAAGCCGGAAAAGATTGTCGGAAGAAAGGCAAACATCAAGAATCGATAGAAATTTTTAAAAACACTATAGCTTTGGCAAAAGAACTAAAAAACGAAGAGTTTGAAGTCAAATGTCTTCGCCAACTGAGTGTTACTCATTTAGAATTAAATGACACAGATAAATTCTTCTCCTTGAATAAAGAAGCTCTAAAAATTGCACGGAAGCTCAATCATAAGAGAGAAGAGGGAATGTGTTTATCTAACATCGGGCTTTATTACGACGGAATAGAAAACTACTCTCAAGCACTGAGGCATTATGAAGAAGCCCTGAGAATCGCCAGAATTCTGGGAGACCTCGATGATGAATCATGGTGCTTAACCAACATCAGCCTTATTTACAACGGGGTGGGAAATTATGAAAAAGCCCTGGAATACCAGAAAAAGGTCTTGACTATCGACAAGAAGCAGCTAAAAGTAGAAGCCTATGTTGCCATAGACTTGAATAACATTGGAATCACATACCAAAAAAAGGCACTCCATTCAGGCAATAGAGAAGACCTGTTTAAGGCTCTGCCATATTTTAAAGAAAGCCTCAAAATCGCAAGAAAAATTAAAGATGTCAAAACAGAAATCCAGGCTCTGACCAACATGGGCATGGTACATA
>JAGLWV010000354.1 GCA_023133225.1 Candidatus Aminicenantota bacterium
ATACTTTTTTCCTGCACTCTCAACAAAAAGAATTATTTTTTCCACAGGAATACATGTCTTTAGGAGGAGCTTCGAATATACACTATCTATGGGCCAAGTGGTTGCTGTCGCTGTTATCCTGCTTTTATCAGCATTTAACTATATCGGAGTAGGTTTCGGCAAGATGATCCAGAACGTGTTGACAGTGATAAAGATTGGAACACTTCTGGCTTTTATTATTCTGAGCTTTACTTTAGGAAAAGGAATGTCTGTCGATCTATCACTCAATCCGGGCGGATTGGACATTGGCCAACTTGCAATCGGGTTTGGCTTTGCCCTCATAGCTGTTTTTTGGGCTTTCGATGGCTGGAACAATATCAATTACGTTGCCGGAGAGATCAAGAATCCCAAACGAAATCTCACCTTTGCTCTCATTTTTGGGACAATAGGAATAACCGTACTCTATGTTCTCACTAATATTGTCTATTTCCTTGCCCTCACTATTAACGAAATGAAGGGAGTTGTCAGGGTTGCAGAAAAAGCAACTACCACACTTTTCGGGCCAACTGCCGCCGGTCTCCTCTCGGCAATGGTGCTTCTATCCGTTTTTGGGGCGTTGAACGGGGCGATATTTGCCGGGCCTCGTGTATATTATGCTATGGCAAGGGATAGGCTGTTTTTTAAAAAAGTAGGTGAAGTCCATCCTCGTTTTAAGACTCCGGCATTTTCCATTCTTATTCAGGCTGTTTGGGCCAGTATTCTTGCCTTAACCGGTACTTTTGAGCAGCTTATAATCTATGCAATGTTTGCTGGGGTACTTTTCTGGGCTGCGGCGGCGGCATCCATTTTTACCTTGAGAAGGAAATACCCTCACCTCCCACGACCTTATAAGACATGGGGGTATCCTGTAATACCAATGGTTTTTATAATTGCCTTATCAGGCGTTTTGATCACCACCCTGATAAAAAGGCCGGTTCAGTCCTTAGCGGGGTTGGGATTTGTAATGATCGGTGTTCCGGTTTATTATTTATGGAAGAAGAAAAAAGAATAAGGATTATTTGCCGACCGGGTCTCGCTTAAGAACTGCGGTCATACAGTGGATGGAGCCCCATCCTTTACGAAGCTCGGATATCTCTACTTCGTTCACCTGGATGTTGTGATATTCCAAGAATTTTTTTGTTTCAGGAGATCCGGAGGCCATGACAACGGAACCGGGTGATAAAGTGACAAAGTTAAGAGCCAGGTTATCTGTTTCTTCTGGGGATGGTGCCTCAAAAAGCGTAAATCCCCCTTTCTTAAGAGCATTCCAGACATCCCAGGGAAAACGCGCGGGATCTATGATCGCTGTTTTTTTATCAACGAAGCTTACGATACTGTCAATATGTGCATAACCGTAAGGAATTTGTAGATGTAAGAAATTCTCCACTCCCATGGGCCGGAGCACTTCTTCTATTTGACGAACACCTTCCATATTGGCACGATTGCCTGTGCCGATAATCACTGTTTTGGCATCTGCCCAGAGACAGCATGCCATTTCAAATATACCCCTACCGGAGATCGTTCTAATTATAGGAACACCCACTGCTGCCAGCGCTTCGGCTGCGAACCTTTCCTCACC
>JAGLWV010000355.1 GCA_023133225.1 Candidatus Aminicenantota bacterium
GCGACCGAATGGTCAATCTCCCCTGTCAGTTTATCCCAGATTGGCTCGGGATACCCATCTTTGCCGGCAGGCGAATACACGGCCTGCCAGATATCCCACTGGTCTCCTGAACGGGAGTTTGTTCCGAGGACAAGCTCCCGGTGATTCATCTTTTCAAGGGTCGAACCGATCTCCCCCAGATAATTCCTGCGGCCGGGCCTTGGGGTTCGCTTCCAATTGCTATCAACGTAATACGCATTTTCATGTTCATAGATGTTGACAATTGTGTAGGCACGAAAATCGATCGGGTCAGGGCAGGCTGCCCAGCATCCGTTGTACTCATCGGGATAAAAGACCTGGACGGCAAGGGCTTCCCAGCCTCCTGTCGATCCACCGTAAAGAAACCGCGCCCAGCCCTCGCCGATACAACGGAATCTTTTCTCGATATGAGGGATCAGCTCATAGGTTATGGCATCTCCATAAGGTCCGAGATTCGCTGAATTCACTGCGTAAGAGTCGTCGTAATAGGGATTTGCATGTTGAATTTCTATAAGAACCACCCTCGGAAAATTCGGGCCTGTCCACTCCTTGTAAAAGGTGTGGGCATATTCCTGAACGATCCTGTTGTATCCTTCGAGCCTGAACCTCTCACTGTACACGGGCTTTAGATCCGGGTCTGGTGGAGTCTCACGAAATCCGCTGAAAGTATATGGAAAATGGCCATGATTGATAACCAGCGGGTAGCGTGCTTCAGAATACTCATCAAAACCTTCGGGCACAAGCACACATGCGCCGAGATACATGGGGCGCCCCCAGAACTCAGTCAAAAGCTTACTCTGAATTTTGATATGCTTGATGTATTTTGTATCTTTGGGCTGTGGGATTAGAGGGATTTTTTGATCCAGAGTGATTTTAATCATCTTTTCTTTCCGGGGATCGAACCTGACCTTCTTCGGTGTGCTGTAAAGGTTGCCCGGCGCCCGGTTCCAGTGCTGTCCCTCTCCCCTATCCATGGGGAGCTTTACAACATGGCCGTCAGCACGAAAAAAAGTCTCATAGATATGAAAGAGCGCCTG
>JAGLWV010000356.1 GCA_023133225.1 Candidatus Aminicenantota bacterium
GGTTTTAGACCATCAACATCGATGCCGAAAATGAGCTGCGTATCCGGGCTATCGCTGATCTGAAAGCGCGGCTCACGACTTCCATCCGTTGAGATCATTAAAAGCACTCGTCCGTCAAGAGCTTCTTTACTCTGCTCCTCTTTAAATGAAATTCCAAACTGGAGTTTACTCACCAGAATTTTTTCTTTGGTCTGACATGCAGGCATCAAAGTTATTAGAGTGATTGAAACCGACAGAATCAGGATTAATTTTCTTGTGTTTCGCTTTCTCATAGGAATGACCTCCTGGGAATTCATTAAAAGTTGCTTTGTCAAAGAATAAAAAGCTTATAGCACAGGAAATATATGAAGTCAAAAATGCATTGACAAACAAATCCTGTTATTCTATCCTAAGTTCATATTCTTTAGAGGGAACAGCAAGCACGTGAAAAAACCAAGAAAAGTAACAAAACCCAAAAAAGTAACAAAATCAAAAAAAGCGGCAACGTCGAAAAAAGAAATAAAGCTAAAAAAAGCGTCAAAACCAAAAAAAATAACAAAACCGAAAAAAGCAGCGACACCAAAAAAAACTGTAATCACCAGACGACAATTTCCCCGGGTGAGAGCACCGGTTTTATACCGAGCTGTCAGCACGGCAGGATCAAAACACGAAATCTCTGATATTAGCCTCGGCGGCGTGCGGCTTTTTAGTAATGAACGGATCAGGAAAGGGAAACGACTGGAAATCGAGCTCTTTCTTCCTAAAGGTCACTCATTGACAGTTACAGCAAAAGTTGTTTGGGTAAGGCCCCTTCCCAAAGGATCCGGTTCCCCGTTTGACATGGGTCTCGAGTTCATCAGTCTTCCTCCCAACGCTATGAAGGAACTCAAGACCGTGCTAGATCTCCCTTCCACTGGCGAATAGATTCTTTGCATGTTCATGCAATTCAAATTTAATCCGCAAAACTGCATTATAGTGAGAGGCCATTAATGAAACCGGCTAAAATAAAAAAGTCCTGGCTCTCCCTTGAAACATCCATACAGGAGGAGTTGTCGACACACTGGGGAGGAGATTGGGGGTGCGATTCAGAAGCAGGAACTCTGAGAGCCGTTCTATTAAGACGTCCTGGCCCTGAGATTGAACACGTAAAAGATCCGGAAAAGTATCGATGGCTTGGAATAATGGACCCGAAGATCGCCCGGGAGCAACACAATGCCCTTGCTGATTTCTACCGCTCACTCGGAATCACAGTCCATTACGTAGAGAAGATGCGAGAAGACAGACCCAATGCCCTTTTCATGAGGGATACAGTCCTTATGACGCCAGAGGGAGCGATTATCGGAAGACAGGCAATGGCCTGCAGGCGTGGTGAGGAAAGGTTCGCAGCCGAAG
>JAGLWV010000357.1 GCA_023133225.1 Candidatus Aminicenantota bacterium
GTCGATCAACATTCTATTTAGCATGTGTAGAGGGTGCTGGTAAAGGCACTAGAATTTTATTATTTACTCTTAAATCCGGAGAAAATACATGGTCAAAGCCAATTCGAGTTGGGAATAGTCCGGATAAAGCTGTAAAAGTTTTTCCTAGCTTGTCGATGGCTGGAAGCAGACCTGCTATCCTCTATTATGACCGTCGTAATAATCCCAACAATTCACTTACGGATGTTTATCTTTCCGTTCTGGTTGAAAGAGTGAGTTTCCAAGATTTAAAAATAAACACAATTAGTACTGATTGGACTAAGGCGTGTGGTGATAAGAAATACGCAATGATCCAACGTAACTTTGGAGATTATATAACGCTAGCTTGTAAAGGTAGTACTCTAGTAGCAACTTGGACTGATGCTAGGAGCGGAGCAACAAGAATCTACGCCAGAACGATTAAGATCCTTCGAGGTAACAATTAACTGCTGATAAACCTATGGAGAGTTTCTTAGATTTTTAATAATTTTAAAAATTGCTTTTTTTGATGTCACTTGATTAAAAGCTTATATTCAAGGTCAAAGGATAAACAACATTGGAAATTCCTAGATAAAGGTAATAGGTTTTATATGCCAAGAGCACTGGTTCGAATCCAGTATCGCCTGTAATGCCAGTTTAAGCTTTTGCATTCAAATCGACAATTTTACAATTTTTCATTTTCGGTCGGTTAAATTAGCTTATGTCATTTTTAGTGATATTTTACTGACCGAATTACTGACCGGAGATATAATGGGGATAAGTTCATATCAATATGGATATTGCTGAACAAGTTTAGAACACTAGGCTGCCGGCCGATTGAAGTGCACCCCAAAAGTTGAACCACCTGGAGTGCTAACCTATTATAGATATTATTCTAACTTCCAAATGTCTTCTAAAAAAGCATGACCTTAAATAAGCCAGTCTTGAATATGCTAATGAGGGAAGCAATTTAATTTGGAAATAAAATGAAAATATAAGAAAAAAAAGGACATTTAATTGAAAAAAGTTGATTATTATTGCTTAGCTGCTTATATTTTAGACGTAAAAATTACTTATGTCATTATCAAACAGGCTTATAAATTCTAAGTTATGAATGTAGAACATAAACTAGTAAAAAGAGGCGTTTTAGAAAATATAAATGTTTACCATATAAGCTATAATGGATCTGAAACTAGGAAGAAGATTGAAAAAAATTCCTCTCCTTAAATAATCTATATGTTTAAAGTGCAAGATTTAAGATGAGACATTAATGTTTTTAAGAGGAGCTAGATAAACATCTTTTTTAATAGAGAATCTTTTAGAAGCCAAGCCTTTTTTGAGTTATTAAAGAATCTTATTATGCATCAAGAAAAACTTTTTCAGCAGATCGTCTTCATTCTGATTTTAAGCTCAATTTTAGGACTGGGAGCAAACTTCCCTTTAGTAGAAAAATACTTTCAGGGAGAATTTCAACATGGATTTCTTTCTTTAGAAGAGTATCCTTCGATAACTTTCATTACTCTGTTAGAGGCACAGGAGCTTTTTTTGAAGGGAGAAGCCCTTTTTATTGACAGCAGGAACGAGGAGGCATTCAAGACAGGTCACATCCTGAAGGCTAAGAACATTCCTTTCGTGAAGTACAAGGAAAAAGGGTTTATGAAGTTGCTTTCTCATCCGCTTGAAGAGACTTTAGTTGTTTACTGTGATGGGAGTGAATGCCAAACGAGTGAGGAATTAGCCAAGCTCCTTCACAAAAAAGGTTTTGAAGATATCAGAATCTTCTTCGGCGGCTGGACTGAATGGATGAAGAAAAGGCTGCCTGTGTCTAAGGAAAGTGATACGCAATAAATATATTCTTCTATCTTTCCGGCTTATGGTGGGTGGCGTGTTTATCTGGGCTGGGCTTTTAAAGATATTTGATCCTCTGGGATTCGCTCAAGGTATCGCAAACTATAAAGCTTTTCCCCTAGGAATGTCTTTTTTCCCGGCACTACTTCTGCCATGGATAGAAGTAATCTGTGGATTTTTTTTAATCTTCGGGATATTCCTCAAGGCAAGTGCTATTTTACTTTCGGGTTTTCTTACAGTTTTTCTGGTGCTAATTGTCGTCACAATTTTAAGAGGATTGGATATTGACTGTGGTTGTTTTGGTAGTCTAAGTGGAAAAGCGGATTATAAACTTTTATTAGTGGATAGCGTTTTGCTCTTTTTTTCGCTTATGATCGTCTTTAGTGAAGAAAAGGCCATGATCCTAAAATTAAGATAATAAATGTAAAATTATCCCAAACTGCTTCATTTCTTACTTTTTTAAGAAATTGAACTAATTATATTTCTGGATTATTGCACAAATTTTGGGCATAGATGAAAGTCGGCTGTTGTCAGCAAAAGGGGGGTTGATGGGAATCAAAAAGGTGGGGTTCTCTCCAGCCCGCAAAAGAGAACCGTCACATTTATACCAGAAAGACAATAGATAGTAAAGAGTACGAATTGACATCAAATCCTTCCGGTGCTATAAGTCAAAGAGTCACAGCTTGGGAATAGAATGAATCCAGCAAAGAGGGAAGAATTTCTGCCTAAATCAAAAGAGCAGATTTCTATCCCAAATCTAAAAAACTAAAAAAGGAGGGTAAGGATGTCTCAAATTTTTAGGGCATTTTTTGTCTTGTTTTTACTTTTATTATCTTTCTCTTGCAGAATGAAACCTGTGGTTGAAGAACAAATGCCGAAATTCCCTTGGCCTCCTCCTAAAGCTTCTGCCTTTCATAAAATTCCTAATAGTTTGCTTGTAATGCAAAATACAACTTCCACATTTGGCGATATTGCAAATCGGATTGAAACAGCCTTAGATGGAGCAGGCTATACCCAAATAAGTTACTATGCAGTCCCTGATGGATTTGCTATGGTAACACAGCTCGAGCAGATTGATGAAGATGGAAATCCAAAGGAACCAGGACGTTGGTCTGAAAAATATGAGCCTATTTCTAAGTTTAGTCTGAAAAATATCCTAAAGAATCTTTTCACCGCCCGAAAAGGTTTATGGCGAGTTACGGTCTTTGTAGTTACATCGCATGATTTTAAGCAACAAGATGTAGGGATTACCTCTGATGAAGCCAAGAAATGGTTCAGAGCTGGCTGGCTTAGATTACAGCCTAGCATAGCCCGAATAAGTTATTCTGATTTCCATTATTGTACAGCTCTAATTTATGAGTTTGAGCAAACCAAACCAAATCAGGAAGCTGAATGTAAATCCACAAGCGAGATAACAGGTAAACTTCACTTAGAAAGAGGGGGAATTTGGAGGAGATTAGGAGGAATTTAATGAAAGTATTAATGATGAGTGCAAAAAAACGCTTGGCAATTTTATGGTTTGTCGCATTCACTTTGATATTTATCCTGATATTATTACAAACAATA
>JAGLWV010000358.1 GCA_023133225.1 Candidatus Aminicenantota bacterium
GCTCCTGTGAGAGATTCAGTGTCAACCCAGAGAATATCGTTTACCCACTTACCAGAGGACTCATATGTATAGACCACTTCACCATTTGCAGCTACAGAAATGATTTCATCTCCTTTATGTTTGGGGTCGATATCGGCAACGATGACTCTCTGGATCTTTTCTTTGCTCTCCCAAAGTGTTTTGGCTTGCCAGCTTTGCGGTGCTTTTTGCCCTCTTAGACTAAAAATGAGAATAAAGATCAGCCCTGCTAAAATGAACATACTTTTGTTTTTCATTTGCCTTATTTTTCCTCCTTTTGAGTTTAAATTTTATATAGTACGCTTAACAAGCATTAACAAGCATTAACCATCATTTTTCGTATGTGTATCTATCATATTGAAATTAAAGGAACATTAAAAATTATCCTCAGATCCTCCAGGCATACTGAATTTTTACAAAAAACTGATTCAATTGAGGCCGGAATATATTGTTAATCTCAAGCCATCTTCTATTGTAAACAATGAATATATCCAATAAGCTACGATAGGTATAACGGAGCCGGATATTCATACCCAAAGACTTCGTGAGATTATCGTACTGAAGGAAACTGAGCATCTGGAAATTCGGCGAGAGAAAAAGATTGATTCGAGCTCTCGTCAATTGAATATCCACATCTCCAGAGGGTAAACTGCCTTTGTCCTGTTCTCCTTCTAAAGCCAGATTCAAGTGATGGGAAGGCCTCCAGGAGATTTCGGCTTGATACTGGTCCATTTTTCCATCATAGAAAGTACCAAACCACCAGCTGAACTTGGTTGTTACTCTTCGTTTGCTGGCGGATTGGAATTCCAGGCGATAGCGCCACCAATTGTACTTGCCTGCGGAAATATTGACATCCGGCGCTATTTCAAAAGATTCAGGCAGTCGTTCCATGTAAGGGACAATATTGAACTCCACACGGTCTCCACTTTCCAAGCGCCAATTGATAGGAGCAGTGAAGATTCGCCATTGTAAGATTTCCCCTCTCAGGTCCCACACCGCCTGCGTAAAAAATTCATTAAATATCTGACGCAGCCAGGGCCACTTTGGCCGGGGCTTATACATAACATCAAAATTTAATTTATTGATCCCTCTCCAGGGAACGAATCCCAGTGAAGGGTCAAAATCAGCTCCGATCCGTTTAAAAACCAGGGAAACATCCCAGAGATCATTGGGATAATCGATTTTAAATCCCCAAGCAATTTTGTCATTTCCCAGATCCTCTCGGTTGTTCACAAGAGCCCAACCACCAACCAAGAAATTTTTATTACCCTGAAATCGTGAAGTTTTATAGATAAAATCTATTCCAGCTTGCCAGCTGTTACTTCTGCCTAAAGGATCTCCTCCTGTTATCAGGAATCCTACTTTAGACTCGGCCCAGATACTTTGAAAGCCCCGCGCGGCAAAAAGATTCGTTCTGGGGGCTAAGCCATCCATCGGACGCATAAGGGCATCAAACACCCCAAAACTAAACCGACCGACGTTACCGGTAGCTTTGACCGCGACATCGATCGGCACGGTCTGCCCTTCAGCCAAGCCAACTCGTCGGCTGAAAAACGGGACTATATCGTAGCTGTGAAAGGAACCCATCCCCAGGCCAAATGCATATATATCTGAGCCTTCAAGGAAAAAGGTTCTCTTTTCCGGAAAAAATAAAGGGAACCGAGTCAAATTGATCCGGCGTGTGTCGACCTCGGTTTCGGCGAAATCCGTGTTAACACTGAGCAGACCGGTGATGTTACCACCGAAATTCTTAAGGACATCCAGACCCGGATCGAAATCTGTAGAGAATGATTCTTCGGGATTGTTTTGCGTACGGTTTCCCAGTGTATAAGGCCTGATCGTCAATCCTCTTCCCTGTTGAAATACAGGGATAGATGTTAGCTGTCCTGCCTGGCTGATATTGGTGATTGTAAAATTGCGGTTAGGCGATGCCCAGCGGTCAGTTTCCTGCAGGCGCTGAATCCGACGCTCAACATTGAAACCCCATTGCCTCAAACCAATTCCGAAACGAAGAGTTTTAATAGGAATATATATTTCGGCGCTCCAGCCATCCTTGGAGCGTCGCGCTGCGGCTTCCCAAATGCCATCCCACTGAGGATTCTCACCTCCCCCTTCCTTCTCGATTAGCGCGTCATATCGGGCACCGTTTGGGTTAATAGCAAAGATATAACCTGTCCTACCATTGAGAAAAGTATCCAGAACAATTTTCACGTGATCTTCACCACTTAATTGTGCATCGCGTTGCATTGTGTAGCTCACTACTTTATCAGGGTATCGATCGTAGCACATAATCCCGAAATAAATCGCTCCGTGGGTTACAGCCACGCGAATCTCTGTTTGTTCACTCGGTAGCGTCCCTTCTTTTGGTTCAACCATGGTTAATGGTCCGATAGGAGAGGCTTGTTTCCAAAGTGGCTCGGTTAAACGGCCGTCTATTTTCGGGGACTGATTTGAGGAGATTTGAAATACTTCTGCTTTAGATGAAGGAGTCCCATCTTTTGCTGGGAGCGATCCAGGCAGTAACAGGAGTATTGCCACCAGATAACAGAGCGACGACCGTCTCAATCCAGTTTGTTTACAAGATATCAAATAGAACATGAACATCTACATCGTTGCGATTCTTATAGTTTGTAGCACAGGGATACTATCGAGTCAAACTGAATATCTTCTTACTGAAAAGGGGGTCAAATCTTTAATCTTGGCAAAATTATCAAGAGTAAGGATTTGACCCCCTTTTGAATTATTAATCAGTAACTCTTCTGCTCAACCAGCCTCTTCTTCGCATC
>JAGLWV010000359.1 GCA_023133225.1 Candidatus Aminicenantota bacterium
CTGAATTCTAAACTCCTGTCGGTGGCAAAAAGATCTATATCCGCCGTTTGAACAGGAATCTTCATGCTGATAAAAGATTCGATGGCATTGAGGTGATCAGCCGTGCCTTCGCTGGCCAACGAAATAGCCTTTCCAGAATTCCCGGCTCGGGCCGTCCGTCCTATCCGGTGCACATAATTTTCACAATCCTGGGGAAGATCGTAGTTGATAACCATTTCCAGGTTATCAATATGGAGTCCCCGGGCGGCAACATCCGTTGCGACCAGAAGAGCGAACTTTCCGCGTGTGAAAGCGTCAATGATCTTCAATCTTTGGTTTTGGGGAAGGTCTCCAGTCAAGTGTCGGCTGTGGAATCCGTTGGATTGCAGCTTCTTGGACAGACGGAAAGCGGTATGCCGCATATTCGTGAAGATCAGGGCGTTCTGGGGAGCCTGAGCTTTAAGAATGCCAAGCATGAGATTCATCTTAATGTGGCTTTTCACGTAATAGAGTTCCTGTAAAATCGTATCCACCGTCAGCCGTTCCGGAGTTACTTCGATGAACACAGGATGGTTTAAGTTCTCGACGGCGATTTTTCTGGAGATGCGATTCATAGTTGCGCTAAAAAGCATGCTCTGCCGGGCTTGACGGGGAGGCATCTTCTGAAGAAGTCTCTTGATGTCAGGAAGAAATCCCATGTCGAACAAGCGATCGGCCTCATCGATGACCAGTCTTCCGATATTTTTCAGCTTTAAATGACCTCTTTTGCTTAAATCCAGTAACCTTCCCGGCGTGCCGATGACTATATCCAAGCCTTTATTCAATAAAGCCAGCTGGCCATGGTAGCCCACGCCGCCGTAAAAGCTGCCGATTGCGAATCCCATATGGCGGTTCAAAAGCTGAGCTTCTTTTGTGATCTGAACTGCTAGTTCTCGAGTCGGCACAATGACCAGAGCCATTTTTCTTTTGGGCTCCCTATCATAAAACATGCGTTCAAAAAGTGTGATCAGGAACGCGGCGGTTTTGCCGGTTCCGGTCTGGGATTGAACGGCCACGTCCATTCCCTGGAGTGTTTTCGTCAGAGTTTGTTCTTGGACAGCCGTCATTTCTTTGTATCCTCTATCCACGATTCCTTGCAGGAGGCGGGGCTCGAGGTTCAATTTAGTAAAGTTCATTTATCTACCTTTTTAATTTGATTAAAACATGAGGGAATGAATGTCAGACGAAATTATCGTCCGGGTGGGAGAAATATTTCGCTTTGACTATTTCCTACCAAATGTTTGAGTTAACAATATACCCTATACATAAATATATAGCAAGATAAATTATTGAGAATATATGAGTGGCTGGGAAGCAGGGATTCGTGACCCCTTGTTTTTCTAACTTGTTTAATATCAAGCAATTGCGTGCTAAGTTATTGAAAACACAGAATTTTATTTTTTCCTTTAGTTTGATATTCTTTCTTATTTTTTCGCTATTTTTGCCTTGAAATGGTCACAAAATGGTCACAAGCCTATCTAGACCGCTTCGCATAATAGACGCAAGGGACTTAAAATCCCTCGTAGGTTAGCCTACGTGCCGGTTCGAGTCCGGCCCTCGGCACTCTTTATGCCTCTAACGCCTTTGAACTGAGTAAATTACCGCAACCAGGACAAACTAAACGCAAATAAGCGTAAATAGACAGTTTTGGTCTGTTTTGGCATGCTTATGTCCCCAATTAGTCCCCACACGTGCCTTGACAATTGCCGGCTGTTGTCAGCAAAGGGGGGTTTATGGTGTGAACCATAAGGTGGGAGCTCTTTCCGGCCGACAAAAGGAGCTACATTCTTAAAAAAACTATTGACAAAATGAAATAATAGAAGTATATTTACTTTGTGAATCAAAGTACTTTGAAATGGAGAATTCAAAATGATAGAAGACCAGCAAAAAGAAGCTTTAGAAAGCATTGACTTGATCAAGGAGATAGTGTTCCAAACTAAGAAGGAAATGAGCCTTTCTGGTAGTGGTTGGCTCGCCATAATCTGGGGGATTTTTTGTTTTGTTGGTGTTGCAGGGGAGAGATTGTTTATAGTCAACGGACCTATGGAAGGATTATGGTGGACGATTTTAACTGCAATCGCTATTTTTGCCACTTATCTTGTTGTTAAAAGCATGATTAAATCTCGTCCACAGAAGCATAGGCGGCAGTATATGCGTAGGTTTTTCCTGTTCTGGATCCCGCTAATAATATTGGCTTTTACTCTCTGTCTATTCTGTGTATTTCTTCCCGGGTTATCTCCTGAGTACATCACTATTTTTATACTAATGGTTGTATGCACTGGATATCTCATGTTGGGATTTTTGTTTGTCAAGGAAATTCTATATATGGGGGTGGTGGGGATGATTAGTACCATTCTAACAGCCATATTTTTCCTTGAATACAGTGACATCATTTTGAGTGTACTTTTCGGAAGCGGTTTGATCATCACCGGGATTGTCGTCAATCACAAATGGAAGAAATAACAGCTCCATGAAAGAACATCTGACTATTAACCTCGACAAAGTCATACATCAGAAAGCACGCCTAGGCATAATGTCGATACTAACTGTCAAAGGCGAGGCCGAGTTTAATTATTTGAAGGAGCGTTTAGAGCTTTCAGATGGAAACCTGAGCACGCATTTGAGCCATCTTGAGAGGGAAAAATATATTAAAATCAAAAAAAAATTTATGAAAAAAAAGCCTAAAACATTATGTCTATTGACCGAAAAAGGTCAAAAGGCCTTTTCAGAATATATTAGAAATTTGGAACAGATCATCCAAGCCATTCCCAAGAAATAGGAGGGATAAATGAAAAGAAAACCTTCTTTGGTCTTTTATGTTTTTATTTTTACAGGGATATTCATAATAATATCTTCAGGGTATATGAAAAGTTTATCACAGGCAGACGAAACAAAAGATTTAATACAGCGCGGCAAAAAATTAATTCACGAAGAAAAGTGGGAAGAAGCTAAAGTTATTTTTACTAAGGCTGTAGAGATAAATCCTAAGAA